>JAFQUP010000111.1 GCA_017408405.1 Thermoguttaceae bacterium | reverse complement strand
TACTGGCGCTTCGGAAAGACTCCGGATATGCGCGAAGGCGTTCTGTACATTCCTGAGATCAACGCGGACTGCTTTTTCATTACGCTCAACAAAAGCGAAAAACAGTACTCGCCCACCACGATGTATCTGGATTACGCGCTCAATGACCGCCTCTTTCACTGGCAGTCCCAAAGCACCACAAGCGCAAATTCCGCCACCGGCAAACGTTACCTGAACGGCAAGAGCACCGTCCTGCTTTTTGTCCGCGAAAACAAAAACACGCATGGCCAGAGCACACCGTACACGTTCCTCGGTCCGGCAGAATACGTCCGCCACCGCGGTTCCAAACCGATCAGCATTGAGTGGTCTCTCCTCTGCCCCATGCCAGCCCGTTTGGTCCGCAAAACGAGACGGCTCGATGCCGCGTAAGAAATCATCAGCGGAGCGGAAGCTGTCTCGCGGTTTCACAAATCACCGTTCCAATTCAGTCTGACCGGCCTCAAGGTCGAGGACGGAGCCTTCGGAAAAATGGGGTGAGTGTGTCGCGATAACGACTGCCCCAAGCCGGGGATCCCACGTCGCCAGCGCAACCGCGGGGGAACCATGAAGCTCGTGAAATGCCAGACCATACCGCCAGATCGGCGACCGGCCGGTCAGCACGACGAGCGCGCCGCGCGGGATCTCCGGCAGAGGAGGAAGCGGTTCGGACGGAGTGATCGGGCCTTCTACGCCAAGATCGTAAAACACGACCGGAATCTTCATTCATTTTCCTTTCTGTAAAGCGTCTCGTCTTTCTGCCATGCTTTTAATTTTGAAGTACTCGGCACCAAAATACTGCCTCGCATTTTTTTATCCCAGTACAGGAAAAGCGGTCGGCACTCCGGAAAATCATACAGAGCCAGCGACATCGGCACATTCCCCAGCGTCAGGTCAAAAATGACCTTAGACATCTTTTCATCCGGGAATTTCAGCCTCTCGTTCAATTTTCGAGCCTCATCGATACCGAAATTCTCTGGAAATTCCAGGATCTCCGTCTCGCACTTCAAACCGGCACGAATTTTTTCTGCGTCTTTTTTGAATCGTGTTCCGGCAACGAGCAGCAAGACTTTTTCCGGCTCGAATGTCTTGGTATCATTCAGGATCATTTCCCAGCCATTGCTTACCCAGGCTGCCAGATACCCGCCGCGAAAATTTTCAATAACCCCTTTCAGGTCCTTGTCGTCTTTACTTTGGTTCACCAGCCGCGGAGAAATCTTCTCCAGATAAAACATTCGCCGACGTTCCATATCGAGCTGCAGGGCGTAGTAGGCATCGAAAACTTCGAATTTCGCGTTCTCATCCGGCTCCTTCACCAATCGGCTGAGATAGGGGGCAGCGGCCTTGGCAAGAATCGGTTCCGTTTTCAGTTTTTGCAAACGCTCACCGAGATCCACCCTCTGAAATTCCTTCTCCTCGCAATTTTCCGGGCAAAAAAAGGTATTTCCACCCCAATCCCGCGCCGCCGAGAACTTCTCTTTCAGTCCCGTAACCGGCTGAAGACCGCCATCCCACGCCCCGGTCGCGAAAACCGTCGGATCCGGCAAAAGTCCGTCCACAGCGAGTTTCAGCCCGGCATAAAGCGGGAGCCATGCCGACTGCCAATCTTTTTCGCCCGGAGCGAGCTGCCGCAGGATCTCCGACGTATTCTCTTTGACCGCCAAACGCAAAATCCACCCGGAAACCTTTACCTCATTCAGGACCGCGTTGGCCATATCCCGCAATCCGTCTGGAAGCCGCGGATCATGCGCCTCGTATTCCTGACTCCATTGCAGAGGAATGATCGCGCCGGACCGAAAAACACTGTCTTCCGACACATTCAAACGCACCAGGACCCAGCACCCGCCGAGTTTTTCCGGAAGTTTCGGATTTTCCCATGACATGTCAGCCTTCTTAAAAACTTCCGGTTTCAGGAGCCATGAAGCAAGGCCTTTGCACTGGAAGAGCAATTTCATTGCTTTGTGCGAACTCAACATCTCAAACGTATGATCGGCAATCGTCATTCTTCGGTAACCTCTTCACCGTCCAAAGAAATCGGTTCCTTTTCTCCTTGAAGATAAACATCCAGGGTGACCGTCTCTTCTGTTGAAGACTCGAGCCACGAATAGAACGTTTCCAAAGGCACTTTCCAATAGCGATTGGATACTTTGTCTGTCAGTTCATGCCCTAAAATTCGGAGCTTGAAGATCTTCTCAAAGATCTCATCATCTGGACTGAAACGGAACTCGCCATCGAGCGCGATTCCAAGAATCTCCCACTCTTCCGTCCGCCAAATCATTCCGGGATAACCAACTTCCGCATCTGTTTCCGCAGCCAGCACCGCCGGCAAAGCAGATTTCAGCAACGCGGCAAAACGCTGTCGTTCATAAAATTTCCGAGTCGGTATATGTTCCAGAATTGGAACCGTAAAATACCTTCCGTCATGCAGATCGACCGTCAGACCGAAGTTCTCCCACGGCATAGGGTTACTGTGTTTCGGAGTCTCCCAACAGGTGCTGTCTTCTCTGTGCAAAACAGGCATGACTGCTATTCGCATGGAGCGGATCACCTCAGAGGGAACGGCGGAAAACATAAACTTTTCACGATTGCGCAGCGTCCACTGAATCGTAACATCTGACACTTCCCAGCAGCGTTTCGTTTCGTCCCATTGCGCTTCCACTTTACGTTTTTCAGGCCGAAGCGTTTTCAAGAGGGCAAGCGTAAGATCCGAGATCGGCGCGTCCACGACATTCAGCCGTTTTTCTTCCGGAATTGGCCAGAACACGAGATACTCTTCAAGGATCGCCTCCGCGTCAGCATCAAGGATCGTACTTTCAGCATAATCCAGAATCTCGGTAAACAGTACGGGATCTGGCTCCGGAGGTTCTGAAAACAGCGGATTGGCAGCCTGATATGCAAAAGCTCGACTCTCTGGAGATCACCGGCAAGGCGCCAGTCTGGCTTTATTGCAGAGCCGGCTGGGAAGCGGTACGCGCGGGCGTACGGCATATCTCGGTGAGTAAGCCGGATGAAAACGAGCCTATCATCATTTGGCCGCAGCCGGCGGGCAAGTGTTCCGGAAGCTGGTTTCAGACGACGGAACATGAAATGTGGACGCAGTTTCAGTTCACAACTCTTGGGAAAAAGCTGGATGGAACGATCCTGCGTGATGAACCGTTCGGGTTTGCCAAAAATGACAAAATGCTGGTGCTTTCCGGGGCCGCGGCGGTTTGGATGTACGCGGCGGCGGGAGCGCAGGCCTGCGCGGCTGGTGTGAAGGATCTGTTCTACGACGATCCGCGGCGGGCGAATCTTATCTGTCTCGGTCATGAGCACGCGGGAGAAACACTGCCGCGAATGTCGGAAGCGCGCAGAGGGCTTGTCATCGGGATCGTTGGGGACCCAAATTCCGGAAAATCCGTCTTCAGCGGTGCGCTGGAAGAGTCGTTTACCTGTCGCGAACCGAGCATCTGGAAGTTCGACTGTGACGCTGCCTCACCGACGCCGCGATGGTATCTGAGTATGCTCCAAAATGCCTCGGAGAAGGCAAAAGAACTGAGAAACGGCCAAAAAATCGATTGGACGACGGAGCTGGAAGAGCTGGTTGCCGGGAGTCTCCGAAATCTGCGTGAAACACTGTCCGTCACGATCGCGGACCTGCCGGGTGGCAACCATAAGCTCGACCCGCCGAAACGGATACCGCCGGGACGTGAAGTAATCATGCGCGAGATCGACCGATTCGTAATCCTGGGGAGAGCCGACAAACCGGCAATCATCGAGGCTTGGCGTTCCGAACTGCGGAAACACGGCCTGGAAGACCGAGTCGCCGCGGAGATCATCTCTTCGGAACCGAACGCGGCCCCGTCGCTGACATGGAAACAGACCGAACCCCTTCTGCGCGGAAAAATTACCGGTCTTGACCGAAAAAACAGCGGCCTCTCTGCTCTTCGGGAGCCTCTCAGCCTCCTCTACTCCGCGATCTTTCCTGATGCCAAAGAGTAAGCGGATATTTAAAAATATCGGCGGTACAGCGGTGCCGCCGGTGTGCTTTTCGTCTCCTTGATCTGGAATTTTTCCCGCATCTTTTCCAGCGATATCCCAAGTTTCCCGGCAAAGACTTCCTGTTCGCGCTGATTAAGCATATCAAATGTCAAAACCGTCACGATGGATTTGAATTCATTGTGATAGATGACCGGGAAATACTCTCCTTTATAAAAAACAACCGCCTTCTTGCGCGTCAAACTTTGTGACTCCAGGAAACAAAAATATTCCCCCTTTCGGCAAATATTCGCAAGCGCGTTAAGGTCATTCCTGTTTAGCACAAGCGCGTAACGCTCCCGAAAACGTCTTTGGGAATGTTTGAGAAGGCTCTTTTTCTTACTGCTTCTTCGGCGTGTCATATTGTTCTCCTGCGGTCTGATAAGTTAAACTGAAAATGACGTGACTATTAGAATAAACGAACAAGTGTTAAAAAAATAACAAAATTTGGAATATTTTTTGAGAAATTTCAGTAAATAATCAACATCATGATAAATACGTCCAGTCTCCTTTCGCGACCTGTTAAATCCAAAAATCTTCTAAAATCCGTATTAGTTACTATTTTTATTGGAAAAATTTAATAAAATTTCCTTAAAATGCTTGACAAATCACTACCATGGTTTATACTATTTTAATGTGAAACTTTTTTGCGAAAGGGTAAACACTCAAAAGTTCCTTGGAAAAATTTAAATCAGACTTTGTTTTTATAGTAAGGATAGCCAGGTATATGCGGACTCATAATAGAAAAACGGTCTTAATGCTGGCGGCTGCCGGTCTGCTTGGCAGTGCGTCTTTTGCTCAGGCGGCGGAACCGCTCGTTCAACTGGGTATCAATGATGAAACGATCACAAACACAGGTTCCTTTAACGTTACCGGACTCGGTTTCAGTGACGCGCAGGGCGACACGCCGGTCTTCGTCGATACTGGAATCAACGGAATGCAGGCGATCCGTCTGGACGGCACGAACTACATCAATACGACGACTACAACAGAAGCTCTCGGCATCTCCGGTGCGGCATCCAGAACCGCCATGGCACTCGTAAAGCCCAGCGCGACTGGAAACTACGCGCTCTGGTCGATCGGCAATTGTGAAAACCTTCAGGATTTCACCGTCAAGACCTACGGCGACAAAGAGCTTCGCGGACAGCAGTGGGGCAACGATTTCTCCACCTCGGTGCCGTATTCGATCAAAGATAACTGGGGGTTGGTCACCCAAACCTACGATGGAAAGACAGTCCGCATCTACTATAATGGGCAGCTCACCGGTTCGAATAACATGACACTCAATACGGGAACCGCTGGTACTATCAAGGCCGGTTACTGGTATGATTACGCGAACAGTTTCCGCGGCGACATGGCGGATTTTCGCATTTACGATGAGTCGCTCACGGCCAAACAGGTACGTCGGGCGGCCTACGATCTCGGCGGCGGACTCTTTACTTTCAAAGATTCGGTTGCCAACAGTTTTGGTGTCGGTACGGATGACGGCTGGTACGCCGGCTGTGGAAATACGATGTTTTATACCATGTATTACGGAGACATCAATGCGATCCGCAGCGGGTCAGTGTCGGCAAATCAAGATACTGCCAGCGACACTGGAGGTGCGGGCTCGGACACCTATAATGGTATTCTCTGGGGCCAGCCTTTCACTGTCTCCGACGACACAAAAGAGATCACATTCAAAATGGCCGGCGGTACATTTACGGCTCCGGATACAGCCGCTGCGGATAACGGAACGAATATTTCCTACCTTCGCGACAAAGCAGGTATGGTCCTCTACGACATCACGGACGGAAAGTTCCTGCTCGACACCTACCGCTGTTCGTCGACAAACAATAATCAGACAAGCGAACTGAAGACCATCTCTCTGGAAGGTCTGAAAGGTCACGAAGTCGCACTCGCACTCGTCGATCTCGCGGTAGGCAGCTGGGGCATGACGACCGTCAGCGACATCAATATCCCGCTCGGAACCGGAACGTTCAATAATATCGGACCTTCACTCATCACGGAAACGCTGGCGTTCAATTTCGACACAGCCAACAACTGGGAAGGCTGGTTCGAAGTTGACGCAAACGGCAATCGGCTCGATTCCATCACGAATTTCCGTTTCGGCGCGCCGGGAGCCTGCGATTACCAGATCGGCTCGAATTTCATCACGTCCAACTCCCCGAATGGCGGGTGGGACGCTGCGGTCGGCACCCTGCGGAGCGAAACGTTCAAGATCGACGGCGACATCATTGAATTCATGATCAACGGCGGTGCCGGCGGCGATTACGGTTTCGAACTCTGGGTCCTGCAGGACGGTGCGGAAGATTTTGAGCGGGTCCGCGAAGCACACCGTTCTTCCAGCAACAATGACTTCGAGTACAGTTTCTGGGATGTTTCCGATCTGGAAGGTCTTGATGCATTCCTCCAGCTCCGCGACAATCAGAACGCGAACTGGGGCTGGGTCGGCATCGATAATCTCAGGATGGTCGATTTCGGTCAGGTTCCGGAACCGTCCACGTGGGCACTGCTTCTGCTTGGTACAGTCGGCATTCTCATCTGCCGACGCAGACCTTCATCTGTTGTTTCATGAACGCGGTGTGTACATAAATAAAGATTTAAGAAATTACGGACGCCTATCCAATTAACAGGATAAGCGTCCGTTCTTTTCAGAATTACTTTTGGCTTACCGAACGACAAATCTGAAGAAAATATCGGAATATCTCCGCTCCATCTACGGTATCTTCACGCCTTTGGCCGAAAGACATTCGTTCCGGATGCCACTGGACACCAAAAACATTCAAAGTCTTATGTTCAAACGCTTCGGGAACATCTTCTGCCCAAGCGGTAACTCGCAACTCTTTGCCGGGACGTTTGATTGCCTGGTGATGAGAACTGTTCACGGTAAATTTCGTGCCGTACATCTGGCCGACAATACTGTCTTTTTCCGCGCGGATTGTGTGCGTAATGTAAAAATCTTTCCCGTTTCGGTGTTCATCGGTATTAGGAAGATGCTGCACGAGGCTCCCTCCAAAGAAAACGTTCAGTATCTGATGCCCTCGGCAAATACCAAGGATTGGTTTTCCGGCATCGAGAAACTTCTGGATCAGTTTCATCTCCGCCGCGTCTCTTTTTTCATCAATATCTACCGCGCCGTTGAAGGGTTCTTCGTAGTATTTGGGATCGACATCATTTCCACCGCAAAGAATCAGACCATCAAAGCCTTCCCACGCGCTCGGACAGTAAACCGTGACGGGGACCCCGCCGCAGTTCTCGACGGCCTCGATATAGTATCTGGAATTAGTGTTTGCGGACAAAAGGATACGGGGTTTCATATTTTTTCTCCTTGCTCAGAAAAGAAAGGGCGGGCATATGATAGAGGAACGGTCCTCTTTTCTATAGTATGGATTATAGCATAAAACGCCCCCCTTGACCAGACACCTCCCCGCGAAATTGGGCAAATTTCCGCAAATTTCCCGGAAAAAAACGAAACTCCAAATTTCCCTCCCTCGGAGGCGGCGCGTCTCGCGTCGCTTTTCAAGAAATTCCTCTCCATCGGAGGGGTGGCTCTGGGAGGCGGCGCGTCTCGCGTCGCTTTTCAAGAAATTCCCCACCTTCGGAGGGGCGGCAGAGCGAAGGGCTGACGCGAAACGCCAACTCCCGGCGAATGGCCTGCGGCCTGTATCGCCGAATGAAAAAGCGGCAAAGGTCACTCCGTGACCGTATTGCCGCACTCCATAGGCGAACGCTCCGCTTACTTGTCCGATTCTGCCAAAACTATGCGGAAGCCCAGGTTGTTGCTCCGAGCGCCCGGTTCGCAGTAGTCCCGGAACGCGGAGCGGCAGCACTCGGCGAGGCTGCTCCAGCTGCCGCCGCGGTCGACTCGGAGCGAGCCGCTAGTTGGGCCTGTCGGGTCGCTCGCTGGCGACTCAGCGTAGTAGTCTTCATCATACCAATCCTGACACCACTCCCAAACGTTGCCGTGCATATCGTAAAGCCCCCACGCGTTCGGAGCGTAACTCGCCACCGGGGCCGTCCTGTCGTGACCGTCATTATGCGCCTTATCCTGCCAGTTAAAATCGTTTGTATTACTGGCGTCGCAGTAATTACCGTATCGCCAAAGATCAGACTCATTCGAACCAAACGAATACGCCGTCGTCGTACCCGCCCGGCACGCGTATTCCCACTGAGCCTCCGCAGGAAGACTTACCGTCAGGCCAAGTTTATCCGAAAGTTTACGGCAAAAGGACTGGCAGTCGTCCCAGCTAACTTCCTCCACCGGAAAACGCAACGTGTCCTGGCCGGAGACTTCTTCGGAACCTATGCCTTCGGTACTGAACCAGCTCGGGTTTTCTCCCATCACGCTCTCCCACATCGCCTGCGTCACTTCCGTCTCGAGCATCCAGAAGCCCTTCGTCAACGTCACGCTGTGCGGAGTTTCATAGCATTCTTCGTCCCCCATCGTGAACGTCCCCGCCGGACACCAACGGAAGGCGTACTCGATGCCGTCGACGGTCTTTACCATGCGGTCGCCTGCTTTACGGGTCGTCTCGGTTATCTTCCGGCTCGCTCCCCGCCCCCACAAAAGGCCTCACGCGGAAATCGTAGAATCGGTTTCGGCCTTCGCAGGCGGTGATCCCCGCGTAGAAGACATTCGGCCACCCGCCGTCGATGGGGCACGTGAGGCTCTTGCCATCGCACGACATCGTGAGGAACGTCCCGTCCTCGTTCGTGAAAATCTCGGCCGACAGGTCGTACACGACTCCCGGAGAAAACGGCGTTTCCAGAAATCCCAGCTTCTTCCAGGAGGGTTTCCCGTCTTCGAAGTAATGGTGCCAGAGATTCAGTCCGCGGTCAAAAAGCACGACTTCCAGATGCTCGCGATGCTCCGGAACGAGTTCCCGCGAAAAAACCAGCAACGGGGC
>JAFQUP010000110.1 GCA_017408405.1 Thermoguttaceae bacterium | reverse complement strand
TTGTTGTCGTTCCAGTTCTGCTGATTCCAGCCGCCGTTGACGAGCGTACCTTTCTGAATGTCGATCAGCGCACCGTCACTGAACGCGAATTTGATGGAGTAGCCGCCCGCACCTTTGTATCCGCTGGACTGCATAGCCAAACGGCCCGTCCCGTTGTGCACGAGCGTTCCGGTGCCGGTGAACTGGATCGCCTGATTGTTTCCATTAATGAAAGAGTTCCCGGCTCCGTGATTATCCGTTTTGGCAGAGTTCATCACGAGTGTGCCGTTGAGGTCGATCGTAATGTCCTTCGTCTGGCCAATGAGAACGTTCTGCCCAAGAGTAACGGTCACACCGGAATTGATCGTTACGTTTTCACTCCATGCAGGAGCTGTTGAAAACGTGGTATTCGTGTCATACGTGACACCAAAAGCGGAAACCGCCTCCAATGAGTACAGAGCAGCGAAACTCCACGCGGTAAGGTAACGGTTTATTTTTTTCATTTCTCTTAATCCGATTGAAAGATCTTTAATGTTTCTCGCGTAAGCTGGAACGCGGATAAATTCATCGTCATGTATTTTAATATTACGACAGAGAATTTCAAGTCTCCAAAGATGTTTTTTTAAAAAAAAGTCAAAAATTTCAAAAAACCGCATGAAAGTAGCGGAAAGTAAGGTTATACCGGATATTGGGGATGACATTAAGAACACTTTTGTTTCGGTATGCGTGAAAAAACAGACTGTTTCCTTCGTGGGGAAGAAGATTATGGCTCATTGGAGTCACGGACACCATGTGACGATTCCGTCGGCAGGATGTTCCTGACGCCACGCGAGAAAGTCGGAGTAATTCCGGACTCGGCCTTCGATCACGGCCTGGTAGTATTCGATCCCCATGATGTGTTCCGTTTCGGGAGTTTCGTATTTGAGTTTCAGGATGGCAGTGCGCATTTCAGGCGTGAGGACTTCCCTGATCCGCTCGGCAATGTGCTCAAAATAGCCGTCGAAACGAGAACCTTTCAGGATCTGGATCATGTCGATCTGCCATTCCTCGGTCTCGTGCAGGATCCAAACATGCCATTCCAGGCACGCTTCTTCCGTATCTGCGAGGTTGCGGTATTCCAGACGCGTAACGGCAGGATCAGCGCAGATGGTCCGGATTGCCTGAAAGCTCTCCGCGATGTCGAGCCGTTCCGTGTAGATATGGAGATCGATATCCCGATGCTTCATCAGAAGCCCCATCGCCAGCGATCCAACGAGGTTGACCCGTGCGCCGATCGCCTCCCACGCCTGCCGAACGCCGATTTTTTCGATGATACTGTGAGCCGTACGTTGATTACTTTGCGCGAGCGTTTCGATATTTTCCATCAGGCGTCCTTCTTTCTGGAATAGGAGTAGCCGAATTTCTCCCGGTAATTCAGGGAACTGATCGTATTTTCTTTTTTGCCTGCTCCGCGAGAGTCCGGTTTCGCCGGGTTTTTGGCGCGGTCAAGCAGTTTGCCGAAATTATCGCCGACGAAGGCTGCGCGAAGCGGCCGGTCCCCGTCGTCGGAACCGACGTAAAGCACGTGCTTCAGCTCTTCAAGACGAAATCCGGAGTACGCAGGGGCCGCACTGACTCGGACGCGGACGAGAAACCGGTTCAGTTCCCGTGCGCACTGTGTCCGTGCTTCGCGGGAGGCAGTCTTCGGCGGGATCGGGATCCAGTTTTCGCTTCCAAACGGCAGAAGGCTCCCCTCTCTGCTGTCTTTCAGAAGAAGGACTTCGACGGTCTCCTCCTCGGAATAGCGTGTTGAGGCCTCTGTGTCTGGAGCAGTTTCTGCCGCTTTGGATGTTCCAAGTGCAGCAAATCGTTCCAGTTTACTGACCTCTTTATCCAGCTGGTGTTTCAGCTTAGCGTACCAGCCG
Source organism: Thermoguttaceae bacterium (assembly GCA_017408405.1). Lineage (GTDB taxonomy): Bacteria > Planctomycetota > Planctomycetia > Pirellulales > Thermoguttaceae > RGIG3701. The sequence continues at coordinate 792 of JAFQUP010000110.1, read as the reverse complement.
GTCTCCTCCCGCTCGGCATACGTCGCTTCGATCAGCTCGCGCATATCGCCGGGGATGGTCAACTGCGTGCGTCCCTCAAAGACTTCCTGTGTGCGCATGAGAACGTACGGCGCATAGACCGGCGGCGTTTTTTCGTACTTGGAAGAGGTCTCTTTATTTTGGAACGGCGACTCGTTCAGGATCTCGACGACGCATTCCGCTGATTTTGGCCGAAGCGGATCCAGTTTTTCATGACGCCAAAGCCTCCCGATGCGCTGGAGGAGCATATCCGTCGGGCAAAGGCGCGTAAAGAGCCTGTCCGCGTCGATGTCGACCGACTGTTCCAGGACCTGCGTTCCGACGAGGATCTTGCCTCCTCCGCGTTTCTGTCCCGATTTCCCGTACTTCTCGACCCAAAGGTCTTCCTTCTCGCGCCGCGCGAATTCCTGAAAACGCGAGTGGATCAGCCCGGCCTCCACCCCCGGAGGCAAAGTGCAGGAAATGCGGCGGAAGACTTCCTGCGCGTCGCCGACCGTGTTTTCGATCCAAAGGACGCACTCACCGCGTTCCGCGCATTCCAAAGCGGAGTTTAAAGACGCTTCAAGCGAGGAACTGTGCACGATCCGAACGTTCTTGGAACGCATTCCGGACCGGTCCAGCTCCGGATAGAAGACGCCCTCTTTATCGCGGATGCTCAAAAGCGGGTAGGGTACTTTGGACGCATTTTCCAGCGTATTTTCCGAATTTTCAAGCTCAAGCAGCTCGTTTCGGAGCTTTTGCGTCAGTGTGGCCGACAGAAGGATGACCGAGCAG
>JAFQUP010000109.1 GCA_017408405.1 Thermoguttaceae bacterium | reverse complement strand
TTTCATGGTCATCGTCGACGATATCGATACACATATACTCATCTTTGGCCTCATCTCCATGAAACCCCAAAGACCACATCATACCAACGTGCAGGGAGTCAGAGATCGCGCTCCCTCCCTCAGGCCCAAGCAGCATGCCTTCCAAGTCAAACCAATAATACCGGGGAGTTTTTTTCAGATCGGCATGACACTCGACGCACGTTGGGTGCATGTTCCAGCTATCGTAAAGTTTTTTCTTTAGCGGATATTTCACGTGGACCTCCTTCCCGTTTCCTGCAGGAATTAAAGTAATTTCGCGATTTCCTCAAATGGTTTCTGTTCGATCATCGCGTTCATGATCTCCTGCAGACGTTCCGTTTCCTCAATATTCCGGATCCGCTCAAGAATTTCCTGCGTCGTGAACTCCGGATAAAACAGAGGAAGCATCCGCTGAAGACTCTGCGAAAGAAATGCGCGGCCTTCCGCACGACCTTCCGCACGACCTTCTTCCCTGGCGAAGAGGAGGCGGCCGTGTTCGTCGCGAGCCGCTTTTTCCCGAGCCCATGCGAGTTCGCGCATCCGTTCGTCTGAATTCACTTCAACGAGTTTCTGGTACGCAAGATCCAGCCCCGGCGTATTGCAAGTAAGAGTTTCCATTTCCGCCTCCGTTTTCTGGTTGGAGTGAAGTAAAAAATCGATCCAGTTCCGCAGGTTTTTCTGACCTTCCTGTGCCGCAGCGATCTGTTCCATGAATCGATCCCATTTCGGCTTCGTGAGTTCCAGCGTATGCATCTCAAAATGCCGGGTCAAAAGCACTTTCGGATCCTTTTCCGCAGCGATATTGAACACATTGTGCAGGTCCTCCAGCTCTCTGAAAAGCGGGAACCGCGTCAGGACGATGGAAACAACTGGCCGAAGCTGTTCGTATCCGTCGCCGGAGGAGAGTCGGTCCGCGAAAAGCTGCGCCCAATAGTAGAGCATCCTTTCGGGAAACGCCTGCTCGTTGGCCGTCTGGATCTCCACATCGTACGTTCGGTCCATCTCGTCGGTCGCCTTGATGTCGAGGATCGTTTTTTTGTCCGATTCGTAATCCTTCAGGTTGAAGGGATTCCGGATTTCGACCTTCTTGGCCAACGGCCTCCCCGCGCTCATACGGACGGCATTGATAAAGTGAAGCAGACACTCTTCCGACCGTGCCGAGGAAAAAATATACTGAAACACGATGTCCGACGCTGCCGGCAAAAAAGGTTTTCCGCTTGAAGTGTACATTTCGTCTCCTGCTTTGCTGGATCTTCTTTCCGCATTCAATTATATCCAAACCGACAGCAAAAGTCAAGATGTTCCCCCGTTTTTCAGACGGATTTCCAGAAAATGTTTTACATTAAAAAAAGCCGGCCAAAGAATATTTGTTCTTCGGCCGGTTTTACGTGAAATTCTGATTTGTCTGGCATCAGTGTGCCAAACGCCTCAAAACGCTATTCCGTGAACAGGACCCAGAGGTAGCCTTCCGCCGGGATGGTGACGGTGAGTTTCGCTCGGCACTGTGCGTCCAGCGTGACCGTTTGCGGGGCCTGGCCATTGACCGCTGCGGTCGCCTTGCCGTTCAGACCGGTGTAGTAGAGCGGAACGGTGATCGTGCGTTCGATCGGCTCCGTCAGCGGGTTGAAGAAGAACGCGAGTCCCTTTTCTTTCGCCTGCGGATTCACTTTAAGCCAGCCATCCCAATCACGGCCGTCCGCGCGGCGCAGGTGGACCATGTCGGCATCAAGGACCTGACGGTGCGTTTTGTAGAAATCGACCCATTTCTTCACGACTGCAAGCGTTTCAGGCGTGTCGTACAGACGAGGACCGCGATAGCACGCCTGAACTCCCGCGCCAAGCAGGTTCGCAAAGCGGGCATCGTAGTGCGGAAGGTGTTCGCAAAGCGGTTCGATCGTCGCGGCCGCGCCTCCGCCGTGATACTGCGTCAGCGGAACGAACATCCATCCCATCGAGCACGTTTTTTCCCATGTGCCGTCATAGATATTCTGACGTTCGATGATCAACTGCTCCGCACGCGGCAGA
>JAFQUP010000108.1 GCA_017408405.1 Thermoguttaceae bacterium | reverse complement strand
GTCCCGTAATGCATACCGATCTGGAGGATCGTCGTGTCGGGAAGGACTTCATTGGCTCCCAGAATGAGTTTGGTATCCTGATTTCCGGATCCCGGCACATTGTAGCCGCCGATATTCGTGATGCCGGTGTAGTCGTTCGCGGGATTGGTGATCGTGACGCTGCGCTCACCATTTCCGTCCGGATGGATGAGCAGGTCGCCATCGCCGGTGATCTTGCCGGACACGGTGAAGGTATTACTGGCACGCAGCGCACCGAAATTGCTCAGGACGATCTCATTCGCGACATTTCCGTTGTTATGCACATTCATCAGCGTGGCTTCATTGAGCGTGATGGTTCCCGTACCGAGACGCGAGACCTGGCCGGCCTGAAGCGTTCCGCCGCGGACGGTCATCCCGCCGGTGAAAGTGTTGTCCGCGGCAAGGGTGAGCCGGTTCGAGTTATTGTTCGCGGAAGGGGTCATGTTGAAAATGACGCCCAGATTACCGGAAAGAATCCCGGTGTAGTTATGGTTCCCGCTGAATCCCTGATTCACGGTCAGGATCGAGCCGTTGTCGGAATGCCAGGAGGTAGATCCGATGGACGTGATTGTCTTATTCTCCGTTAAAGTCTCGGAGAAGGAAGCGGCGGGAATCCCCAAAACGAGCGGAGCGAAAAAAAGTGAAACGATTTTTTTCTTATTCATTGAATACCTTTCCCATTAAAATTGTGTCATGAGCCAGGACATTAAACGGCTTTGCCCTATTCCGAAAGCAGGGCGCGGGTTCGGAAGCCGTCTGTCGACATGCCAAAACGAAAAATTCACTGGCTGATGGACCTATTATACTCGAAAATTCCCGTGCGGGCAAGGTTTCGCGGAAAATTTTCCAAAAAAAACTAAAATTTTGTCCACCGGGGGAGAATTTTGCCGTTTAACACGAAAAAAACAAAAATAACGTTTCGCGAAAGCCTTTCGGCGGAGTTTGAGTTTTTTATTCCCCTCCTGTGGAGGGGTGGTCTGCCCCCCGAGAATTTCCAAACCACCCCCTCCCCCGTGACAAAATTTCATTTTTCACGACAATTTGTTTACTTCCTAAAAACAGTTTTTTCCTGTTTTCGAGCGGGGTGTTTCCTGTTTCCAGGAGGTTTACTCTCTTCCCGGCTTCGGCCGGGCCGCTTTTTTCGCTCTCAAGATTAACTCCACAGTAAAAAGGACACGAACCATGAGGTATTTTTTAGGCTTGGACATCGGGGTTCAGGGTATCGGCTGGGCAGTCGTCCCCCAAAACGCGGCGGATTTTGAAAGACTCGCGCTTGGCGTTCATCTTTTTGAAGGAGGGACGGACGGTGACGTCGAAAAAGGCAAAGACGAATCCCGGAATCTCGTCCGGCGCGGCGCGCGAGCACTTCGCCGAGCTTACCGCCGCCGTTCCCAGCGCATGATCCGCCTCTCGAATGAACTGAAACGCCTGGGACTTCTCCCCTCATGCCGAATGCGCGTACCGGAGGAGCGAAACGCGATGCTGGAGGCTCTTGACCAGCGTCTTTCGGGCATTTTTCTCGTGGGTGAGCGGCGTCAGGCGCATCTTTTGCCGTATCTTTTGCGTGCCCGCGGACTGGATCAGAAACTCCCGGAATATGCTGTTGGGCGCGCGCTTTACCATCTGGCGATCCGGCGCGGTTTTTTGAGTAATCGAAAAGCGGCGGAAGATGAAAAAGAAGAAGGAGTCGTGAAAAAAGGGATCAGCGATCTGGAAAAGGAAATGGAGACCTGCGGTTCCCGGACGCTCGGCGAGTATTTTTTGACGCTCGACCCGGAAGAAACCCGCATCCGCACGCGCTGGACGTCCCGGAAAATGCACGAGGATGAGTTTGAGCTTTTCTGGGAATCGCAGGCGCAGTACCATCCCGCGATGACGCCGGAAGCGAAAAAGCGGGTCCACCGGGCCATTTTCTTCCAGCGTCCGCTGAGATCCCAGCGTTTTTTGCTTGGGAAATGCCAACTTGAGCCGAACCGACGCCGCGCGCCGATGGCGTGCCTGGAGATCCAGCGGTTTCGGTACTGGCAGAAGATCATGGATCTGACCTTCACCGTCGGGAAGGACTTCACGGAAATTTCGCTCACGCCGGAAGAGCAGGACCTTTTGGCCGACGCGCTGGAAAACCGCGATAAACTGACGTTCGCGGAAATTAAAAAACTGCTCGGGATGGAAAAGACCGTAACGTTCAATCTCGAAAACGGGAGCGAGAAGCAGATCCGCGGCAACTCGACGTCCTTCCGCCTGGCCAACGCGCTGCCGGACCGCTGGCCCAGGATGACGGAGCGGGAGAAGGACATTCTGGTCAATGAGATCCTTCAGTACCAGAGTCCGGAAGGGCTGGAGAAACGGCTGCGAAAAGCGTTCGGGTTCTCACTGGAAGAAGCGCGGAAAACCGCCTTCGCGCGTCTGGAGCCTGGATACTCCAATCTTTCCCGAAAAGCGGCGTCGCGCCTGCTCGAGAAAATGAAAGCGGAACGTCTCCACTTCAAGAAAGCGGAAAAGGCCATTTACGGCTCAACGCTGAAAGAAGAGCCGGTTCTCGATCTTCTCCCGCCGCTGTGCGCGGACCGCGGAGCCGTTCTCACGAATCCTGTCGTCACACGCGTCCTGACGGAACTCCGAAAAGTCGTCAACGCCGTCATCCGAAAGTACGGAAAGCCTGAACGCATCGTCATCGAGCTGGCCCGCGACATGAAACGGAGTAAAAAAGAACGGGCACAGATCTCCGAAAAAATGCGCGCACAGGAAAAAGAACGGGAGAAAGCGAAGGAAAGGATCTTCGAGAAACTCGGTATTCAGGAGCCATCGCGGAACGACATCCTGAAATGGCTCCTGGCCAAAGAATGCGGGCGGCTCTGTCCCTTCACCGGGAATGAGATCACTCCGGCAAACCTTTTGGGACCAAATCCGCAGTTCGATATTGAGCACATTCTGCCGTTCAGCCGTTCTCTGGACGACTCGTTCATGAACAAAACGCTCTGTGACGTTCACGAAAACCGTTACGTGAAAAGGAATCAAACGCCGCGCGAAGCGTATGGACACAATGAGGAAAAATATCGTGAGATCCTCACGCGGGTCCAGAATTCCGAAATGCCGAAGGCGAAGAAAGAGCGTTTCACGATGGAAAGCGTGCCGAAGGACTTCACCAGCCGAATGCTCAACGACACGCGCTACGCGAGCAAGCTGGCTGTCGCGTACCTCGGAAAACTCTACGGCGGCGTGATCGAGCTTCCGGACGAAGACGGCAAAATGGGCCGACGGCGCGTTTTCAGCTGCACGGGGCAGGCCACTGCCTGGCTGCGGCAGAAATGGGGACTGAACTCCATCCTGAATGACGGAGGAGACGAGAAAAACCGAACGGACCACCGTCACCATGCGGTCGACGCGCTGGCGATCGCGTTCTGTGATTCGGCAATCATCCAGCAGTTCGCCCGTGGGAAAGTCGACCAGCCGCGCGCGAATTTCCTCGAGATCGTCCGAAAAGCGGTGGAGAGGATCAACGTTTCCCACCGCCCGAATCGAAAAAACTCCGGAGCGCTGCACGAGGAAACGAACTACAGTAAACCGCATCGGTCGCCAGATTCAAAGAACGACACGATCCGCCACAACCGGATCCAGCTGCCGAATCTCACGGAAAAGGACATTCCGAATATCGTGGACGGGGCGATCCGCCGGAGGGGGAAGTGCGCCTTTTCTCACTGACTGACCGCCAAATGGCCAAAATGGAAAATTACGTCGGCAGCCTCCGCCAGGAACCGGAAAAAGATGACCAGCTGATGCTTTTTTAGGCGGCTGCCCGTCCAAAAACGTTCCATAAAAAAAGGGAGAAAACTGAAAAAATTCAGTCCGCTCCCTTTTCCAAAACGAAAAATTTTTTGACTTTTCAGCCTCAAAAACCTCCCATTCTCGCGGAATCTTAATCGCGAAACTGTCCTTAAATCCAGTTTCTGACAGAGTTTAACACCCTGTCTATTATACCAGAACG
>JAFQUP010000107.1 GCA_017408405.1 Thermoguttaceae bacterium | reverse complement strand
GAGTTCTTTCAGTTTCGTCCCGGCGAGTTTCAAGTACTCGGCCTCTTTTTCAGAAAGTGCGGAGAGATCTTTTTCGAGTGCTTCGTAAAGGCGCAGACCGGTCCCCAAATGCTTTCCTGCGGAGGCGAGGACTGCGTCATTCTGCCGTTCTCCCGCGTTCCCAGTGAGGAAGACCTGTCCCGGCGCGTCGTCCCGTTTCCATTCCAGAAGGAGCATTTTCCAAAGCTGCGCGTCTTTCGGCATTTCGTGCCCCTGCGCTACGGCTTCCTGCAGGGTATCCCGAAGAAGCGCAAGTTCTTCCGGAGCCGCGGAGAGAGTTTGAGGCCGCGTTTTTTCGAGCGAGTAGGACCAATGGGAGAGCGGCTTTCTGGGATCCAGAAGGACCAACTTTTCGTTTGCGCTGAATCCGTCAGAGGCCTTGAAGGTCTCGGATCTTCTAGTGGTTTTGGTTCCTTCCGCGGTCTCACTTTCGTAGACGATTTCCGGATCCCACGCGGTCGTGTCGCAGAAAATGGTCGGTCCGCTCTTCACGACGAAATGGAGCCGGTCATTCTTTTTAAGTGTGAGCTGGAGGTCATGCGTGATCCCGACACTGTCCTTCGGCTCGACCTTTCCTTCCCAGAGGACTTGGGAATTGGTGCGGATCTCCGCGAGGATCCCGTCGTTTCCGTCAAGGTGGAGTTTCCGAACGTTTCCGCGGATCGAGGCGTTCCCGTCTTTAGGAGCCGTGAACGTCAGGACCGCCGGTGTGTTGGTTCCGGGGTGGATCCATCCTTTCCCGACGCGGGACCAGTCGCTGCCTTTCCAGAAATGGGAACCGTACCAGCTCTCCTTTTCTTCGTAGGTCAAGGGCGTGAGTTCGGGGAATGGGATCTCTTCCTTTTCCGTCCAGACTGGCGAGGTCCAGAAATCTTCGGCGGCCGCCTGCGCGAGGCTGGTCAGAAATGGGATCAAGAGTACGGCGGCTGGGAAAAAATGGGATGGGAAAAAATGGCGCACGTGAAACTCCTTAAATGAAAAAAGGTGCCCCCGGCAGCTGCGTACCGGGAGCGAGCGAAAAAAAAGAGGATTTTGTCTGGCGGCGGGAATCAGAGATCCCGCGGCGCGGCGTTTACTTTCCGAGCTGAAGGAACGCGGGTTCCAGCGCGGGAAATTCGACGGTCAGCGTTCCGTTTTCTTCCGTGATCTTCACGTTTGGCCAGTCCGCGGCGTTTTTGACGCGCAATCCGTCCGGAAGAGTAAAGGAGGCCGTTCGCGATTCCGTCTGCGTATTGACCAGAAGGATCCACGTTTCTTCGCCATTTCCATAAAGACGCACCGCAACATCCTGCCCGAATTCCGACGCGGGACTCACGGCAGCCGGCGGATCGATCGAAAGAAGGATCTGCTCGTACTTTTTGACTTCCTCACCGACGCGGCAGACGTCTTTCCAGGTCCGGTCAAACGACTTCTGCTTTTCTTCCGGAGAACCGTCTCTTCCGGCATAGTTCCGGTAGAAATCATAGTATGAGTAGCCGATGATCCCGTTCGCGCCGCCCGCGATGTTCATCCAGGTCATGGCACGCATTTCTTCGTAAGTCGGCGTTCGGGACGTTTCTTTACTTCGTCCGTAGTTCGCCCAGTTGAAGTACTGCGGGACCTGCCAGCACGCGCGCACTCCGAAGCAGGCATCATGAGTCTTCCGCGCCCACTCGTAGGCGGTGGATGCCGGTTTCGAGGGGAGCGGGTACGGGTCAGTTCCAATGACGTCAAAGGTCGGGAGGTAGTCCCGAATGTCTTCGACCTGGTAGAGAACGACCCAGGCAGGACGGGACGGATCCAGTTCCTCCACCAGATCACGGTGTCCGGTGAGGACTTCACGCATGGAGAGCGGCAGTTCGTCGTTAATGTACCACGCGATGACGGCGGGATGGTCCTTCATTGCCTGGATCACTTCCGCGGTTTTGCGCCTGCCTTCTTCGTCCGTCTTGCAGTGCAGGCCTTCGTAGAGATCCTTCACACTGTAGATCGAGTCGATTCCGTTTTCGTGCAGCCGGTCCAGCCGTTCGCGGGTAAGGCGAGAGTAGGACATGATGCAGTTGAACGGGGAATCTGCGAGCCGCGCAATGTCTTCATCCGTCGGCTGATGGAAATAGAGACCAAGCGGGAAGTACGGTTTTCCGTCCACGATCAACCGACAGTGCTCGTCGATGAATGATTTTCGCTCAGGAAATTCCGTCCATTTCGTCAGCGTGACGGTCTCCGTTTCTTCCGCCGCTCCGGGGTCTTTCGGATTCGGGATTTTCAGCGTCAGTGCGTATTTGCCGGGTGCGAGCGTCTCGGTATCCAGCTCAAACGTGAGGACTTCCTTCCCAGGCTGCCAGCTTTTGGAGCGTCCTGCGTCCGGAGTCGCGCTCCACGTGAAATCGCGGAGCGTCTGGAGTTTCTTTCCGGATTCCGCCTCGGCAACTTCCAGCGAGATACGTTTCTGGAGGTCCGCGGAGAAGGCCGTCTCCGGGAAGGTCAGACCGGCGAAAAATCGGATCGTTCCGCCGGTCGTCTGGTTGCGGTACTGATCTGTCGTGACGGCGCGGATGCACGGCGGAACGTACGGAAGGATCTCCAGGTCGTCAAACCACGCTTCACCGCAGGCAACGGTCCCGCCTTCCCGCGTGCCGTAGCAGGAAATGTGCGGACTGCGGGCGTTTTCCGGAAAATGGAAGACCTGCGTGATTTTCGTCCAGTCTTTTGTGCCGTTCACTCCGCGAACGTACGCGCCGCCGAGCCACTTTCCGTCCGGACCGCTCCACTCGATGCAGATGGAGGCTTTTCCGCCGCGGACGTTTTTTGATTTGACCCACGCGGAAAGAACGTACGATTCACCGGGAACCAGTCCCTTCACTTTCACCTGCGAAAGACGGTACGCGGCCGGATCCTCGTTTTTCCAGCGGAAAGAAGCGGATCCGGTCCGTTTTTCTTCCGTGCTGCGGGAGAATTTTTCTTGCGTGCCTGTCCAGTTTGCCGGGAGTGAGTCCGTTTTAGACGGTTCCTCAAACGAGGCGTTCGGAATGATGACCGGCTCGGCATTTTGCGCGGAAAGCGAGTTAGTCAGGATTGCTAAACTCAGGAAGATGACGGCAAATGCCAAAACGGAAGCGAAGGGCGCGTTACGGAGTGCCGTGTTTTGGCTGGAGAAAAACGGAAACGCTTTGAAACGCGGAATGTCTTTGGAGCTGCTTTGAAATTCAAATTGACGGTTAATGGGGGTATTTCCCCGGCGGTGAGTTTGGTGGGGCATTGGAAAACCTCTCAAAAATAAGGAACGGAAATAAATTCCGGAAATCAGTGAGCCGCGGCCTCTGTTCAGATTTGCCGGGACTGCTTTTCAGCTGAAATTTCCCTAACGCTAAAAACAGCGTCTTTGGGCAGAAATTCATTCTTTAATCTCTGTTTTATCCGTAATCGCGAAAAATTTCAAGGACCAGGGGGGATTTTTATCTAAAAATTTCTCTGATATTTTAGAAAAATCCAATTTTATTTTTTAATTTACCGTTAATTTACGGTTCGGAACACTTTCCTAAAATCGCCCATTTGCTATCCGCTCAATATTCTTCCAGAAAAACAGAATGCCTCCCCTTGACAAAAATTAATTTTCTGATATACTTCAGAATATCAAATTGAGAAACATTTAATTTCTCATCGGGGAATTAGCTCAGTTGGGAGAGCGACTGGCTGGCAGCCAGTAGGTCAGCGGTTCGAACCCGCTATTCTCCATTCAAAGGACGTGATTTTCAGAATTACGTCTTTTTTTTGTGGGATGTCTTCTCCCGCTTTTAATTGGCGCGGCAAGATGGAAAATCCAAACCATTCCCGCGTCAGGAATTTCAGTCTGATGAACTGCCTGACTTCGCCTCGCGCGAGTTCCTTGTCGAGCCAGGTTTACCCCATTCCGCCTTGCTGAGTTTTTTATGCGGTAATTCTGATGTTCCCGAATAGTCCGTCGCGTAAAAGTAAATGAAATCCTGGAAATTGCGTAACAAAACGGGAAGAATTAAAAAAATTCTTTTTATGTTGTTCATCACTTGCGGCGTCGTCACTCTCTGATTACCGTGCAGTCTGGCAGGGAGTTAAGGAAAAGTTTTCCGTAGTATTTTGACTCAATTCTTGGGTCAAGGATGACGACCATTCCGTAGTCGTTTTTTGTTCTGATGAGTCTTCCAAATCCCTGTTTGAGTTTTATGACGGCTTCGGGAATCTGGTATTCATTGAAAGGGTTTCCGCCTCTTTTTTTGATGGCTTCGACTCTTGCTTCGGTAAGCGGGTGATCCGGGACACGGAAAGGCAGTTTGGTGATGATGACGTTACGGAGCGCGTCTCCAGGGACATCAACTCCCTGCCAGAAGCTGTCGGTTCCGAAGAGGACGCTTCGCGGATTGTTTTTGAAGGATTGAACCATTTGTGAGCGTGACATTCCTTCCCCCTGCGAGAAGAGCGGCAGATTTTGGCTGATGAGCCATGGAGTGAGTTCCGCGACGACACGGTTCATGAGTCCGTAACTGGTAAAAAGGACAAAAGCGTGTCCGTCGGTCATCTGGACATAATGTGCTATTCGTTGCGCGAGCTGACGTTCGTATTCCGCGGTATCCGAGGTTGGGTCAGGCATGGAGACTCCGAGGATAAGCCGCGCCTGCTTCCGGTAGTCGAAAGGGCTTCCCAAAAGCCGCTGATTGGCACGGGTGAGTCCGATGCGCTGGCGAAACCATGAGAAATCGGCGTTTGAATTCAGGTTTTGAATTTCGATGGATTCAGGAGAAATTTTCGCGGTCAATTCCGGAACGGTGACTGGGGTTTGGGATTGGCGCGTGGGATTGAAGTTCGTTTGAGACGGGCGTGAGGAAGTACTTTTTACGGTAGATAGAGTCGCGCTTGTCATGACCGCGGAGGAAATTTTATTGAAAAGGAGTTCCCTGAGCATGGGGCCGACATCCACCGGCGCGGCGCACATTTCGATTTTCGGTGTGGCTCTTCGTCCGCCTCTTCCGACAGGTACGAGGTTTAACCAGTAAACGAGATCTTCCTGTTTCTGCGAGATCCATGAATCAATTCCGACGGCAAGTGAGTTTAATCTGTCTGAAAGCGATTCAAGTTCGGTTTGAGCTTCGAGTGAATCCTGTTCCTGCGCGTCATTAAAGATGCATCCGGCCAGTTCGGCCAGCTGTCTTGAAAGCTGATTTTCCACAATTCCCTTCTGTCGCACTCTGATTTCAGATGCTCTGAAAGGAGTGTTTTGCTCTCTGAGTTTCAGTTCGAACCAGTCATTGAGGTCCATGAAGAGATTTGAGGCTTCAAAATAGCATGACGCGATAATTTTCTGAGCTTCCTGGAGTCCGTATTGGACGAGGATACCGTGATTTGTTCTCGTGTTGAGAAGGCGGCGAAGGAGATATTCGACCTGTCCGTTGGTTACGCCAATTCCCAGATGATCTCCGGCGATTGCCTCCATGGAGTGCGCTTCATCAAAGATGACCGCATCGTATTCCGGCAGAATCGCTCCTCCCCCTCCGCGCACAGCTAGGTCACTGAAGAAAAGAGCGTGGTTGACGATCAGGATTTGAGCGTTTTTAATTCTTCGTCTTGATTTTTGATAAAAACATTCTTTAAAAAATCTGCATTTTTTCCCCAGACAGTTTCCCGACTCGCAGCAAATTTCCTCCCACACTTTGAGGTTATGCTGAAAATTAAGATCCGCGAGAGAGCCGTCCGCGGTTTGATTGGCCCATACGACAAAATCGTCGAGCTGTTCCATTTCTTCCATGGAACTGAATAGGGTCATCCCGTTATCGCGAGCGTTTTTGAGTCTTCGCAGACAGAGGTAATTTCCGCGTCCCTTGACCAAAACGAAGGAAAATTCCAGCGGGAGCAGGCTGTTCAGGAAGGGGAGGTCTTTCTGAATCAGCTGTTCCTGAAGGCTAATGGTTTGCGTGGAAATGACAACGCGCCGGAAAAGGGTGCGATTTTCATCGAAGCGGGGATATTCCTGCGTTGCGGCCAGTATGGATGGAACGAGGTAACCAAAACTTTTTCCGACGCCGGTTCCCGCTTCAATCACGAGATGGTTTTTGGTTAAGAAGGCGTTTAAAATGTCATTTGCCATGACGATCTGTTGCGGGCGTGCTTCGTATCCTTTCATTTTTCGAGCCAGGAGGCCGTTATTTCCCAGGATATTTTCAGGGGTAAAACGGGTAAAATCGTCAGACATGGCGGAAATGGAAAAAGTTTCTGAGTGATTGATAAACGAAAATGGTTCCTTTTCATACTATACCAGAAAAAAAGATTTTCGCAAGAAGTACGGAGGAAAAAAATACTATTTTCTTTGGATTAGGGGGAGTTACGTGAAAAATATTTTCGCGTCTAATGAATTTTTTGACAGATTTTCCCAGGATTTCTGCAGCCATAATTTTTCTTTGTCTTCCTGCGATATTTTGGGAGTAATTTATGCGTAATTTAAATCTCGCGAGAAATTTTAGCGCGGACGCGGCAGGAAAGCTTTGGCTTGGGAAAACGAAAAGATTTTTCCAATTCGTTCCGGGCACTTGACATTCTTCGTCAAGCGGGTATAATGAATTCTGACCAGTACAGGAAAAATAATTTAAGAAGACTGTTTTTAAGAAAGCGAAGTTTCGTGGACGCGAACAGTTGCGACAGCTGGTTTTTTTGGGGAAATGTGTTAAAAATCCTGAATAATTCCCCGGTATTCTGATTTTTGCGGAGTCTCACGGCATGGGACTCAAACGTTTTCCATGAGAGGTCACAAATGGAATTTTACGGTATTAACCAGATTGCGCCGATCCTTAAACTTGATACCCGGCAGCTCCAGCGCATGGCGGAACGAGGAGAGGTTCCGGCCCGTCGGGTAGGAGGAGAGTGGCGTTTTACCCGTACGGAGGTTCTTGAATGGCTTGAAGGGAAAGTCAGCGGTGCGTCTGAGGCGGAACTTTTCGAGCTTGAACAGACGCTCGGACGTTTTACGGATTCACGCGAGGTGGAGGATCTGCCTGTTTCTGAATTGATTCTTCCCGAGGCGGTGCGTATTCCGATTCGCGGGAAGTCACCGAGGTCCGTGATTCATGAAATGATTGAAAATGCCATGAACACGAATCTTCTCTGGGACGCGGAGTCGATGGAAGAGGCGGTTCTTCGGCGTGAGGAAATGTGCCCGACCGCGATGGAAAACGGGGTTGCGCTTCTCCATCCGAGGCATCCCATGGTGGACATTCTTGGGGATCCCTTTATCGCGTTCGGGAAAGCGTATTCAGGAGTCCCTTTTGCCTCTAACGGAATGTGGACAGATGTTTTTTTTCTGATTTGTTCGGTCAATGATACGCAGCATTTACGGACGCTTGCCCGATTGAGCAGGATTTTGACGGTTCCGGATTTTCTTCCGGCTTTACGTGAGTTGGAAGAGGCTAAAGATATTTTAAAACTGATTCGTGAAACAGAAGGAAATTTGAAATGAAAATGGTTCCATACTCTGCGGAAGATTTTGGTAAAAATCCTCTTATGTTTTACTATGAAGTGACTCGCGCGTGCGATCTTCAGTGCCGTCACTGCCGAGCCAGTGCCCAGCATGAGGCGGCTCCGGACGAACTTACGCGCGAGCAGTCCTTTCAGCTGATTGAGCAGGTCGCTTCTTTTCCGCGGAAACCCAATATGTGCTTTACCGGCGGTGATCCTCTGAAACGTGAGGATATTTTCGAGCTGTTATCTTTCGCGGTTTCAAAAGGGATCACGACCGCGTTAACCCCATCCGCTACCCCGCTGGCGACATTTGACGCCTTTAAAAAAGCGAAAGAAGCCGGTGTTTCAGCTATTGGAATCAGTCTTGACGGCATGGACGCGCAAACCCATGACTCATTTCGCGGGTTTGAGGGAAGTTTTGCGCAAACGCTTGATATGCTTCGATTCGCGAGAGAGCTGAATTTTCCTGTCCAGATTAACACTTCAATTACGAAACGGAATTTTCGTCAGATTGATCAGATTGCTGAACTCCTCGAGAAACAGGGAATCGCGACCTGGTCGGTCTTTTTCCTGGTTCCGGTCGGACGCGGAGTTGAGGAACAGAGGATTGAGCCGGAAGATTATCGTTGGGTCTTCAGCCGTTTATGGGAACATTCCAAAAACAGATCTTTCAGTATTCGCACGACTGAAGCTCCTTTTTATCGAAGATTTGTTTTGGAGCAGGGCGGAAATCCATTTGCTCCGCCCAAACGTCACTCGGAGTTCGCTGACGCGATGCGTCGGGAAGAACCCTCGGGGCACGGGCACCTTTTCTCTGCCGGGCATGGTCATCCCCGCTCGGGACAAACTCCGCTAGGCATTACTGACGGGCGCGGAATCATGTTTGTCGCGCATAATGGAGTCATTTTTCCCGCGGGTTTCCTGCCGCTTGAATGTGGAAAGTTTCCTGATGTTTCCGTAGTGGATACCTATCAGAAACATCCGATTTTCAAAAAACTGCAGGATCCCGACCAGTATCACGGCATATGCGGAACCTGCTCGGAACGACATATTTGCGGAGGAAGCCGCGCGCGTGCGTATGCTCTGACTGGGGATTATCTTGGTCCGGAACCCGATTGCTTTTTTGAAGGGCCAATGGAAAGGACACTTTCCGTACTTCACTAATTCCCAAAATGTTAAATGCGTGAAATTGGCTCTGTCCTTTTGAGGCGGAGCCAATTTTTTTATTGAAGTGCGCCTTTGACCTTTTGGCAATAAAGGATTTTCTTCGTTCGTGAGCGTTCTCTGGTGATTTCATCCTGTTTCGCGAGGAAAGATAAGGAAAAATGAAGTCCAGACTGGCCGAAAATGGAAAAATTCAGGAGAATCAGTTTAAAATGTATGACGAATGAATCTTGCGCTGGTTTCATTCGTTGGGGAATGTCACGTGATTTTGGTAAAATAAAAGAATGAAACGGTGAAATGTCTGAAAGAAAATAAAACGAAATTTTTCTGTTGAGATTTGGATATTCATTAAAAAATTACGGAATGAAGATTTTATGAATTTTTGGACCGTATGTTTCGGGATGGTAGATCGGAATCCTGTTTCTTAAATTTTTAGTTTGGATTTTGGGTAATTTAAGAAAAAAATTCATGAAAAACTTGAATTTTTTTGTGAGGGTTCGTTGACAAAGAGGAAAAATATGTTTTAATAGTAAAATAAAGAGTCTGTGTTCGCATAGAGCAGATATTTTGATATTTGGAGAAGATTATGTTTAAAAAATTTATCCTGCCGATATGTTTTTGTGCGGTGTTTTGGGCCGTGACGGCGGTTCAGGCGGAAGTCAAGATGACGACGCAGTCCTGGACGAAAAACGCGGATGAGTTCACGACGATGCAGAATGACGTCGCCGTGGGTCATGTCCTGAATTTCCTGAATTTTCCCGGCGCGAAGATCGTGGAGTCTTCCGGGATCAATACGGGGGACTATGTCGCGATCTCCGACAGTCTCGTCGGTCAGCTCGGCGGTGACGGCCGAATCGGAGTGGAAGGAAAACCCGCCCGTTTGGTCGTCTACCTCGGCAAAGCCCGTTCGATCAAAGAGATCGCGGTCTACTCCGGAAATATCGATACCCGTGCGAATCAGGACTATGAGATCCGCCTGGTAAACAATGAGAAAAATCCGGGACAAAAACCGAATTTTAACGGTGCGTTCATGCTCACCACCGGCGACAAGATCATCGGTTCCAATGTGGGCGGTTTCAAATCCTCCTTCCGCGAAACCGAGAATGGCAAATTCATCGGCGATCAGCAGTTTGACTGGGTGGAATTCCGTTTCTGGAGCACCTGGCCGATCCGTGCCGGCGAACCGGGCAAGGCCCAGAGCAAAGCGACGAGCTGGATGTCTCTGATCGAGCTTCAGATCATCGGCGATGAATCGGACCCGACCCTCTACGGTTCCCCCGAGGAAAAAGCTGCT
>JAFQUP010000106.1 GCA_017408405.1 Thermoguttaceae bacterium | reverse complement strand
TTGAAATACCGAAACGGTTTAAGATAAAAGGAGTAAAATCAATATGTCCGATGTGAAAAAATTGACCGTCAACGGTATTGAAATCGAATTCACTACCGAACGCAATATTCTCGAAGTCGCACGCAAAGCCGGCATCAACATTCCGACTTTCTGCTACAAATCCGAACTGAGCATCTACGGTGCCTGCCGTATGTGCGTCTGTGAAGTCGGTATGCCCGGCCCGGACGGAAGCGTCCGCACGATGCTGATGGCGGCCTGCTCCACAGCTCCGGCAAACGGCATGATCGTGAAGACGGATACGAAAGACATCCGCCAGATGCGTAAAGTCGCCGTCGAACTTCTTCTGGCAAACCACACGGTGGACTGCCCGAACTGCATCCGCAGCGCGGACTGCGAGCTTCAGGACGTCGCCCGCCGTCTTGGCGTCAACACGGTGCGCTACACCGCGAAACGCAACATTGAAGAGATCGACGATTCCAGCCCGTCCATCATTCGTGACCCGAACAAATGCATCCTCTGCGGCAACTGCGTCCGCGTGTGCAGTGAGCTTCAGGGCGTCCACGCCATCGATTTCCAGCGCCGCGGCTCCAACGCCAAAGTCGCTCCGGCTTTCGACGGCAAACTCGCTGACAGTGCCTGCGTGAACTGCGGTCAGTGCGCCGCGGTCTGCCCGACCGGCGCGATCACGGTGAAGCAGGACATCCAGAAGGTCTGGGATGCGCTTTACGATCCCACGAAAACGGTCGCTGTCCAGATCGCTCCGGCGGTCCGCATGGCTCTGGGCGAAGAATTCAAACTTCCGGCCGGAACGAACGTTGAAGGCAAAATGGTCGCTGCTCTGAAACTCATGGGCTTCAAGCACGTCTACGACACGAACTTCACCGCAGACCTGACGATCTGGGAAGAAGCGACGGAATTCAAAAATCGCGTCCTCAACGGCGGTACGCTCCCGATGTTCACCAGCTGCTGCCCGGCCTGGGTCAAGTACGCGGAAACGTTCTGCCCGGATATGCTTCCGAATCTTTCGAGCTGCCGTTCCCCGCAGGCGATGTTCGGTTCTGTCGCGAAGAAAATGCTCCCGGCCGAACTGGGCTGCGAGCAGAAAGATCTCTTCCTCGTTTCCATCATGCCGTGCACGGCCAAGAAGATGGAAGCCGGACTGGACAAATTCATGGAAGAAGACGGCACGCCTGAAAACGACGCGGTCATCACGACTTCCGAACTTGCCCGCATGATCAAATCGATGGGCATTGACTTTGCCGCTCTGGAACCGGTCGAATTCGACAAACCGCTCGGATTCGGTACTTCCGCGGGTCTCATCTTCGGTACTTCCGGCGGTGTGATGGAAGCTGCTCTCCGTTACGCTTACGAAGACCTTACCGGCACGAAACTGCAGGACCTCAACTTCACGGCCGTCCGCGGTATGGACGATCTGAAGATGGCCTCCGTCACGCTGAATGTCGGCGGAAATGACGTCACGATCAATGTCGCTGTCGTCTACGGTCTGAAGAAAGCCGGCGAACTCGTCCAGAAGATCAAGGCTGGCGAGATCGACGTCCAGTTTGTCGAAGTCATGGCCTGCCCGGGCGGATGCATCTCCGGTGCCGGTCAGCCGATGGGCGCGACGTACGCGAAACGCGTTGCCCGTCAGGATGGGACCTATGCTTCTGACGCGGCTGCTGCCGTTCGGAAGTCGCAGGACAACCAGACGGTTGCCGACTGCTACGAATCGCTGCTCGGCGGCGCTCCGAATTCTCACGAAGCGCACCATATGCTTCACACGATCTACCAGATCCGTGACATCGTGAAGTAAGTTAGCCGAGTGTACCGCGAATCTCGCGATTCGAGTTGAGATAAAGGCCGTTTCTTTTGGGGAGACGGTCTTTGTTTATGTTTTGGCGGGTATTTTTTCTTAAAAACGGAAGAAATTTTATGCTTGGACAATTTACAAAACGAAAAAATCTGATATAATTGTTAAAAGATATTTAGATTTTGCCTGAAGTCTATTCCTTGCGGCGTGGAAGCGATTTGGCATTTTTTGTTTTCAGCGTAACCTGAGCCATGAAAACAATCGACATTCAAAACGCAAACGTGATATACGGGACGAAAGCAGTCCTGAATAATATTTCCTGGTCGGTCCGAAAAGGTGAACGATACTTTATTCTTGGGGCGAATGGCGCGGGTAAAACGACCTTGGTTAAAATACTCCTTGGTTACCTTTGGCCGCGATATGGAGCGAGGATTCGTATTCTTGGCGAGGAGTACGGCAAGGTAAATCTTTCTGAGCTTCGGAAAAGGATAGCGTGGGTCAGTCCGTTCGCGCACCAGGTAACACAGAATCCGAATTTAACTGCCTGTGAACTGGTTCTTTCCGGGATGAACTCAACATTGAGCTATTTCCACGAAATCAAACCGGAGGAAGAGGCGCGAGCCAAGGCTGTGCTGGCCCGACTTAACGCGGAAGAACTGCTTCATGAGCGGGTTCAGGTTCTTTCTTCCGGCGAGCAGGTAAAAGTATTGATAGCGCGGGCGTTAATGACAGATCCGGAATTGATGATTCTTGATGAGCCGAATGTTTATTTGGATGTGCCGGGTCGAGAGTTTCTTCTTCGCACGATAGAGAGTCTGGCAAATGAGAATCCGGATTTGACCCTGGTTTTCATTACGCAGCGGATAGAAGATATTTTGCCTTTGTTCACACACGGAATGATCCTGAAGTCTGGAGGGATTCTGGCGGACGGTCCGCGTGAGGAAGTGCTTACGGAAAAGAATCTCAAGCAGGCATTTGACATGGATCTGAAATTGATTCGTACGGAGTCAGGAAGATTCTGGACGGTGATTGACTGATCAGAAACGAAGATAATTATTTTAGGGATATTCCCAGAGACAATTTCAACCTTTAGCCCTGATAGCAATATGAGCGATAATCTGATTGAAATTCGGAATTTGCGAACATCATTTTTTACTGAGGAAGGGACTGCTCAGGCGGTCGATGACGTTTCTTTCTCCATACCGCGCGGGAAAACTGTTGGAGTCGTAGGTGAAAGCGGATGCGGCAAGTCGGTTACGGCCATGTCGGTCATGGGACTGATTCAGCCTCCAGGTAAAGTCATTGGCGGTGAGATTCTTTTTCGCGGAAAGGATTCAGCTCCGGTGGATCTTCTGTCGCTTTCAGAACCTGATCGCCGGAAGTATCGCGGCGGTAAAATGGCGATGATTTTTCAGGAGCCGATGTCATCTTTGAATCCTGTTTTCAGAATTGGAAACCAGATTGCGGAGGCGATTTTGCTCCATACGCCTCAGATAACCAAAAAGGAAGCGGCTCGTCGAGCGGTAGAAATGCTGCGAAAAGTACGAATTCCGGAACCGGAGCTTCGCGCGAAAGACTACCCGCATAATTTTTCCGGCGGAATGCGTCAGCGCGCGATGATCGCGATGGCACTTTCCTGCAATCCGGAACTGCTTATCGCAGATGAACCGACTACGGCACTTGATGTCACGATTCAGGCGCAGATTCTTGAGCTTCTTAATGAATTGAAGGCATCTTTTGGAATGTCGATCATGATGATCACCCATGATTTAGGCGTGATTGCGGAAATGGCGGATGAAGTTGTCGTAATGTACGCGTCCAAAGTAGTGGAGAGGGCAGACGTGAAAACGCTTTTCGCGAATCCGCTTCACCCGTACACTTTGGGGCTTCTTCAATCCCGTCCCGAGCTTGGTAATGAAAACGGTTCGAAAAATTCCCAGCTTTACTCTATTCCTGGGATGGTTCCCAGTCCGCTTCATTTTCCTGCTGGATGCAAATTTCATCCGCGCTGTCCGAATTGTCAGGATATTTGTCGGACGCAGGAGCCGGAGCTGGTTCAGATTGGTCAGGGGCATGAAGTAAGATGTCATTTTGTCGGCAGATAACTCATTTGTCGTGACAGCTTTTGGAGAATTGAGAGAAAAGTCTCCTTTGAGAGGATAGAGAGGAGCGCGTAAAGGGTTTTTCTTTGGGCCGACAGGGGTGAATTTCCCGCAAGCGGCGTCGGAAACAGGGGGTTCGAAAAAACATTCTTCGGAAAGTTTTCATCTTCCTGTTTTCGGCTTTGGAGGAGCCGCTTGCGAGAAGGGTAATCAGGGATTAAACAGCGCTCGATTTCTGGCTTGGTGCGGAGTTTTCGTAGCTGTTTCCTTTTGCGCAGCACGATGATTTACTTTCGTGTTCTTTGTCTCCCTTTGAGCAGCAGGAGCTGTTTTTTTCCCGCGCGGCTTCTCCGGAATAGCGAGTGCCTTCCTGCCAGGAACTTTTCATATTGGAATCAGTGCCGCCTTGCGTACGGTTCCAGGTTGAGGCCGTGTCAGTGGTTTTTTGACCGTGTTCTCCGTGTTCGGAATGTTCGCTGTGTTCATTTTGGTTTTTTTCGCAATTTGGGCAGTATCTCATTCCGTGAACATTGCAATAGGTTCGGAATCTGGGAGTTTCACCGCTTTTTATCCATTCTTCAATCATGAATTCAGCGGTGGGTTCATTGTCTGGTTTGAGATGTTTTCGGAAAACATGGTTTCCGATCCAGCATTCAATCCACTGGATGAAGTGTCCGGCAGACATGGGATGGGGTTTACCGTTGCCGATTTGAACTTTCATTCCGCCGGGGATTTCCTCAATGATGAGGTCATGTTCCTTGTTTTTCGCGGTTTCGCATGATTTATTCAGCAGAACCATGGGTTCTCCGCAACAGACGATTTCCCCGCCGCCGTCTTCAATGATTTCGATCTGGCTGCCGCAGATTTCACAAACATAAAATTTTTTTGCTTCGGACATTTTTTTCTCCTGATTGGATTTTGAAACATTCCACGGAATTTCGAATTCCGATTCATGAAGAGACAAAAGGAGGCGGAATACATTGCCTCCCGCGAATAAATTATAGAAAACGGGCAAATTTGAATCATTGTCGGCAGGGTTCAATCGTTTGGAAATTCGCGAGTTACGCAGAATTGGGAGAATTGTGAAAAGGAGAATGAGTCATGAAAAGATTTGACTCACTTTTAATTTACGCTTACGGCGGCCCTGAATCGATGGGGGAGGTTCCGGATTTTCTGGCAAGTGTCGCGCATGGGAAACAGATTACGCGGGAACGTCTTAACGAGGTTTTGGTTCATTACGGACATTTTGACGGCGTAAGCCCAATGAATGGTTCGATTCGTAAATTTATGACTCGATGGCGTGAGTCAGTCCCGGAGATTCCTGTTTATTTCGGCTGTCGGCACGCTATTGCCGCGCCGCTGAAGGAGACTGTTCGCCAAATGATTTTGGATGGCCGGAAGCGGGTGCTGGTTTTTATTCCCGCGCCGTTTAACGGTTATCGCGAGACGTATCTTGAACGGTTAGCTGAAGTTCGGAACGAACTGCTCTTGGAGATTTCTTCCGCTTGTTCTTGTTCCATGGATTATCCGATGGATAACGGCAGTGGTTCGGGCAGAGGGCATGATTCCGCGGCTTTGGCCGGAGCGGAAAGGGGAAAACGTTCGTGTTTTCCAGCTGAAGCGGTCCTGCCTGAATTTGAGATATTTCCCGCGTTTTCGACCGATGCGCGTTTTCTGCGAGCGCAGGAAAAAGTCATTTCCGCCGCGTTGGAACAGCTTCCGGAATCATGTCGGAAGAAAGCGGTTTTAGTTTGTTCGGTGCATTCATTGCCGATACCTGCCGCGCGAAAGAGCGGGTATGATAAAGAAGCGGAAGAAACGGTTCATATGCTTCGGAAACGTTTTCCAGAGAATAAAGTAATTTTGGCATGGCAAAGCGCGAGTACTTCGCGTGTGCCGTGGCTGCGGCCTGATGTTTTGGAATCACTTCGGGAAATAGGCGCGGAATGGTCGAAGAATTCTGAAGGGAATGCGGATGAAACCGTGGGCATGAATTCAGGAAGCAGCGTGAATGAAGGCGGAGAGGCAAGAGAGGATTGCCGGTATCCGGTACTTCTGATTCCGTTGGGATTTCCCTTTTCCAATATGGAGGTCGCGTATGACCTTGAGGTAGAAGGGCGGAATTTGGCGAAGGAACTTGGACTTTTTCCAATTTCAGTTCCCACAATTGAAAAAGAGGCGGAGTTTATCGAGATGATTCGAAGCGGAATTTAAATTTATCGTTGAAAAGTCTTTATGAAAATCGTGAAAGATGTTGAAGAAAGCGAGTTTTTCAGAGAAATTCAATAAATTTAACCAAAAAAACCAAAAAAAGAAATCCCTCCCCCTGTTAAAATTCTTCCCAATATGGTATAATCAATATCGTTTATTTGTTTTGTTTTTTAGAGGGGGATTTTATTGATGCTGGAACGAGTCGTCATTACTGGGGTTGGTCTTACCGCTCCGAATGGAAATAATCTGTCCGAATTTCGCAAAGCGTTGCTTGAAGGCCGCGGGGGAATTCTGGATTACGAAATACGCTATTTTGGTAAAACTCATGCCGGCATCTGTGATTTTGACGCTCAGAAATACCAGACCAAGAAAGAAATTCGCCGCGGCACACGCGCGGGCAGCATCTCGATTTACTGCGCTCATGAGGCGGTGAATGATTCCGGCATCGATTGGGAATCTGTCGATAAAAGCCGCGTGGGAGTTTACGTGGGAGTGACGGAACACGGTAATGTCGAGACCGAAAATGAAGTGTACAATATCTCGAAGTACGATTACGACACGAGTATGTGGACGCATCATCACAATCCGCGCACGGTCGCGAATAATCCGGCTGGCGAGATTACGCTGAACATGAAAATTTCCGGTCCGCACTATACTTTGGGGGCAGCGTGCGCGGCTGGCAATACGGGGCTGATTCAGGGGATGCAGATGCTTCAGCTTCACGAATGTGATCTCGCGATCGCCGGCGGCGTTTCCGAGAGCATTCATACGTTTGGAATTTTTGCGGCGTTTGATAATCAGGGGGCGCTCGCGTCAAATTCAGATCCGCTGAAGGCCTCCCGACCGCTGGATGTGAATCGAAACGGTATCGTGGTATCGGAAGGCGGCTGCTTGTTTACGCTTGAGCGTCTTTCGGATGCCCAGGCCCGCGGCGCGAAGATTTACGGCGAGATCGTTGGATACGCCATAAATAGTGACGCGACGGATTTTGTTCTTCCCAATCCGGAACGCCAGGCGGAATGCATTGAAAAGGCCCTGGAAAAGGCCGGCCTTCGTCCGCAAGATATTGACATCGTGAATCTTCACGCGACAGGTACGCACAGTGGAGACGCGCAGGAGTGCGCGGGTCTCCGGAAGGTGTTTGTGGATTGTCCAAAGACGCATTTTAACGCGACGAAAGGTTTCATCGGACACGCGATGGGGGCTGCGGGGGCACTGGAACTGGCAGGTAATTTACCGGCTTTTGATGATTCATTCTGTCACGCGTGCCTGAATCTTGATGAGGTAGACGAAGAATGCGCGTTGCCGAATCTGGTGACTGGTGAGCCGAAGGCTCTTGAGAACGTAACCTGCATTTTGAATACTTCATTCGGAATGTTGGGAATTAATTCAGTTGTGATCATTAAGAAATTCACAGAGGGCGCGAACTGATTGCCGTAATGCGGACTTCGTTTTGATGGAAACGGTTCAGTCATTATCTGTTGAGTCGGCGGCACGATATGTGCTGTTTCTGACAATAATTATTTTAAAATCAATCGTCCTTTATTTTTGAGGTTAAACCATGACAAAAGAGGAAATTCGTGAAGCTGTTCTTGACATTCTTTCTGACGTTGCGCCGGATGAAGATCTGAGCGATCTGAAGGATAATGTGTCATTCCGCGAACAGATGGAACTTGACAGCATGGACTTTCTTGACATCGTGATGGAGCTTCGCCGTCGCTTTAAGGTGAATATTCCGGAAGAAGAGTACACTGCGCTTGGAAGCATGGACAGCACGGTCGAATATCTCGCTCCGAAAATGGCGGATCTTTGATATTTTACTGTCAATGAAGATTACGCGGCAGGAAACACTGCCGCTTCTTTAAAAGTCTGGCGTTTCGGGGTTTTCAGTGTGTTTATGAATGAATTCCCATGGCTGGATTTTGGAAATGTGTGTTTTTAGGACGAAGAAGAATCTGTCATTAAAGAGCTGGATAAGCGTTTTTTGAGTCAGGCGGAATTTCGCCGCGATTCTTAATGGGCACTCGTTTCATTTTTTGGGCGTGAATCTCAGAAAGTTTTGATTTTCGAACCATGTACGATACTATTATCATTGGGGCAGGAATGTCCGGATTGTCGGCAGGCTGCCGCCTCGCGCACTATGAGAAAAAAGTCTGTATTTTGGAGAAACATTCTCTTGTTGGCGGTCTGAATTCATTTTATCGCCAGCGTGGTCGAAATCATGACGTTGGTCTTCATGCGGTCACGAATTACGCGGATAAAGGGGTGAAGCGCGGACCGCTTAATCGTCTTCTTCGCCAGCTTCGTTTGACGTGGGAAGAACTGGCTTTGGTGCCGCAGCTTGGATCCAAGATCCAGTTTCCTGGGGTGACATTAAAGTTTACGAACAATTTTTCGTTTTTTGAGGAACAGGTCGCGCATTTTTTCCCAAAAGAAGTTGATGGTTTGCGGAAGCTGGTTTCGAAACTTGTCGACTATAATCAGCTTGGTGAGGTATCCGAGGATGTTTCCGCTCGCGAGGTCGTTTCATCGTGCATTAAGGATCCGAAACTGGTAGAAATGATTTTTTGTCCTTTAATGTTTTATGGCAGTGCGCGTCAGCAGGACATGGACTTTAATCAGTTCAGCATCATGTTTCGTTCGATTTTTCTTGAAGGATTCGCGCGGCCATGGGAGGGGGTTCGGATTTTACTTCGGACACTGTTGGACAGATTTCGCAAAGCTGGCGGGGAATTGCGTCTGAGGGCAGGCGTGAAGCGTCTTCTGATGGACACGTCCAGAAATGTTTGCGGCGTAGTTTTGGAAGACGGCACTGAACTGCGGGCTAAAACGGTTCTTTCTTCGGTGGGTCAGCGTGAAACTCTTCGTTTATGCGAAGATTCTCTTGAAGATAAATCAATTATGGACAAGTGTCAGCCGGGAGAGCTGGGATTTGTGGAGACGATTTCCGTTTTGGACCGTCAACCGAAAAATTTTGGTCACGATGACACGATCGTTTTTTTTAACGATTCAGAGAATTTTGACTATCGGAAGCCTGATGATTTTTGTGATTTGCGCAGCGGTGTCATCTGTTCGCCGAATAATTTCGCGTATCGTGAACCTTTGAAGGAAGGGATCATTCGGATCACGACGCTCGCGAATTATGAACGCTGGAATGGTCTCTCTCCGGAAGATTACGCGCGCAAAAAAGAGGAATGGTATGGGAAAATCATGGAAACTGCTTCCAAGGTTATTCCAGACTTTCGCTCTTTTATGGTTGATTCCGATATGTTCACGCCCAAAACGATTTATCGATTTACGGGACATGAAAACGGCGCGATTTATGGAGCGCCAGTCAAAAATTATTCCGGTCTGATGCCGTTCAAGAATCTTTTTGTTTGCGGAACGGATCAGGGAATGGTTGGGATTATCGGCGCGATCATTAGCGGGATAACGGTCGTCAATCGTTACCTTTTGTCGAATAATTCATGAAATAGAGAGCCTTAAATTTCGAATTCTGAAAGAACCTTTCATGAAGATCCTTTCACTTCAATCCGGCAGCAGCGGCAACTGCATTTATCTTGAGAGCGGTGGGACGCAGCTGCTTTTTGACGCGGGGATCAGCGGCGTTTGTGCTCAGAATCGTCTTTTGAGGCATGGAATTGATATTCGGCGTGTTCATGGATTGTTCATCACGCATGATCATCGTGACCATACGGCCAGTGTGAATGTTTTTCATCGGCGTTTTAAAATTCCGATCTGGATGACTACCCGAACGATGGAGGCGGTGCGCGATAAAGGAATTCGGGTGCCTGGAAACATTCAGAATTTCAGCGCGAATACTCGATTTCGGTTTCGGAATTTGAGTATTGAAGCGATTTCCACGACGCATGACGCGGCGGACGGTGTTTGTTTTGTCGTGGATGACGGAAGTGTTCGGTTTGGTATCTGTACGGATCTCGGCACGGTTTTTCCGCAGTTGCCGAAATTGCTGGATTCCCTTGACGGAGTACTTTTGGAAAGTAATTACGATCCGGAAATGCTTGAAAATGGTTTTTATTCAGCGGGAGCGAAAGCGCGAATTACGTCAGATTTTGGACATATCTCGAATTTTGAGGCCGCGACACTTCTGGCGGAACATGGTCAGAATCTTAAGTGTGTGATGCTTGGCCATATTTCCCATGAAAACAATACGGAAGAACTGGTGCTTGAAACGCATCGACAAGTCCTCGGCAGGGATTTTGAGTGCGTTCTGGCTCCGCATTTTGAAGCGTCAGAAATTGTGGAGATTTGAGGGAACTTTCAAAGTGCTTTCGTTCTTTGTCAGGAAAGCAGTTTTGGAGGAGTTCCTGTCATCGTTGAAATCCTGCGGATGATTTTGTTTTGACATTTTGATTCGGGAAAACGCAGATGGAATTTTTGTTTTAATGGTTTGGCTTTTTTCAAATATCGCGCTGTGATTTCAGAAACAGCCCGGAAACGGTTAAACTTTTTTATTTATCAATAAAAGGAGAAAGCTCATGGCAGAACAGTTTCGTGATATTCTTGAGACGTTCGCGAATAGTTACCCTGGACGCGACTATACGATTGAAATCATTTGTCCGGAATTCACTTCGGTATGTCCGAAAACCGGTCAGCCGGATTACGGGACAATGACAATCCGCTATATTCCGAAAGAAAAATGTGTAGAGCTTAAGAGTCTCAAGTTCTATATGCAGCGTTATCGCAACGAAGGCATTTTTTATGAAAATGTTACGAATCGGATTCTTGATGATTTGGTAGCGGTTCTTGAACCCAAATGGCTTCAGCTGAAATCCTCTTTCACTCCTCGTGGAGGAATCAGCACGAATGTGGTCGTTGAATATGGTGAAAAATGATTTTTGGGCAATGGGAGAAGCAGTCCAGAAACTGAAAGGTTTTGAGGGGAGCAGATTAGCAGATGAAAGACTGAAGTCTGGGACGGTCCCAAAGAACCGGGAAAGAACGTAATAACTTAAGGCAGATTTGAAAATCTGCCTTTTTTAATGTCAGTACTTTAATGGAATTTTCCAAAATTCAGTACATATTCTTTTTTCTTCTCCCTGAAAACGGTTTTAGGAAGTTCCTTAATCGATTTGAAACAGTTTTTTGGTGTTTTGAGTCGTTGTTTCCTGAATGTTTTCTTCCGATATTCCTCGTATTTCGGCAATGAATCGCGCGGTATGAGTGACCATTTCCGGGGTATTGCGTTTAATTTTCCCCCTGAATGGCATTGGGGTTAAATATGGGCTGTCGGTTTCAACCAGAAGGCGATTTTCCGGTACGAGGGGTACTGTCTCGCGCAGAGAATCAAAACATTTGTTCTTGAAGGTTACGGAACCTGAATAGCTGATGTGAAAATCGAGTTCTAGGCAGGCTTTAAGAAAATCAGTGTTTCCGCTGAAAGAGTGAATTACTCCCGGTACGGGGCCATTTTTGTCGAAATCATTTCGCGCGACTTTAAGCAAATCCTCTTCCGCGTCTCGGCAGTGGATGATGACGGGTAATTGAGTTCTTCGGCTTAATTCAAAGTGAAGAGCGAGAAATTTTTTTTGGATATTGACAGGCGTGTCGTGCCAGTAGAGGTCAACACCGGTTTCTCCAATCGCGCGGACACGCGGATTTTCGGCCATTTTAGTGAAAATATCGAGAAAAACGTCATCAGAGCCTAAGGCCGGTAATTCTTCCATCAGGCAGTTTGGATGAATCGCGATAGCGGCATAAACTTCAGGAAATTCTTCAGCCAGAGCGATGCAGTCGAGAGAAGAACTGATGGAAGTTCCCTGAGTGATCATTCTTTCAACGCCGGCATTCCGCGCGGCAGCCACAATATTGGCGACATCGTTGGCAAAAGCTTCGTCATCCAAGTGACAGTGCGTGTCGATCAGCATTTTTTTCTCCATTAAGTTCAGGTTCCGCAATTTTCCTTAATCCTAACCAAAATTTCAAAAAAGTAAAGGGGGAGCAAGGAGCGGCATTTTTGAAAGGTCCTTTTTTCTTTTCGGAAAAGAGTTTTAGTCTATTTTGGCAGAAGCATTTGCGGGAGTATCTCTTCAAACAGGTCGAGAGTTCTTTGGAGCGCACCCTGCTGTTTCACGACCAAATCACGAGCGTTTTTTCCGAGAGTATGGGCAAAATCTGGTTCTTCAAGACATTTTTGAACAAAATCACGCAATTCATTGCCATTTCGAACGACGACAGCCGCTTTGTGGGATAGTAGGGCAGAAACAATATCCCGGAAATTCCATGTGTTTGGCCCAAATGAAACGGCAGTGCCGAAAGCGGCGGGTTCCAGCATGTTTTGACCACCGCGTTTTCCCATGCTGCCGCCGACAAATCCGATCGAAGAGGTACCCCACCAGCCGCCAAGTTCACCAATCGTATCGACCAGAAGGATTGGTTTTCTTTTTTCTTTTTCGGAAGTGTTTTCATTAATTTGGGAGCGTCGGAGGAAATCCTGGCCTTTTTTTTCCAACATTTTCGCTACCTCGGAGAAACGTTCCGGATGTCTTGGGACGAGAATCAGGCGAAGTTCCGGATGGTCCGGTTTGAGTTTTTGAAAAACCTCCAGTGCCATTTCCTCTTCGGGATCCTGCGTACTTCCAGCCAGGAAGATTTTGTCTTCCGGTTTGATGCTCCAAAGCGCGGCGAGTTCTTTGGTTTTTGGATTTTCGCGGTCACACTGCGCTCCGTCATACTTGATGGAACCAACGTTCATTACTCGTTCTTCAACTGCTCCTAACGCGCGAAAACGTTCCGCGCTGGATTCGTCCTGAGCCGTAACGAAAGTGAGCGTGTGCGTAATTCGACGCATCAGGGGACGGATACGGAAATAATTTTGAAAACTTTTTTCTCCCAGCCGTCCATTCATGACCCAAACGGGAATATTCATTTTTTGGGCGGATAGTAAGAGATTCGGCCAGAGTTCAAGTTCCACCAGGACGAGAACGTCCGGCTGGATTCGCTTAAGCGCGCGTCTGACCGCCCAAGAGAAATCGAGCGGAGCATAAAAGATGGTTTTTCCAGTGAATTTTTTTTGGGCCAGCTCCATGCCGGTTTTGGAGGTTGTGGAAATTACGAATTCGAGATTGGGATGACGTTTTTCCCATTCTTTCAAAATGGCAGCAGCCAAATTCACTTCACCGACGCTGACGGCATGAATCCATATCCTGCGAGAGGAATGAAGGTCTGTTTTCGCTTTGATCGGGGAATTACCGAGCATTTTTTCTTTGAATCCCTCTCGGTATTTTCCTTTGACGAGTGCCGTGTAAAGCAGAAATGGGGAGAAAATCAGAAGGAGGAGCAGGTAACAAAAATTAAAGCAAATGTGAATCATATTAAATCGTTTTGGGTAAATGAAATGACTTGCCAGGAGAGGTGAACTCAATATGCCCGTCTCCAGACAGTTGGTTTGGGGGAGGAAGCTGATTAATTTGAGATTATTTTAACAAAAAAAAGAAATTTTGGGAATCCCACTGGCCAAAAAAAGAAAAAAAGAGTAAAATGTTTTCAACTTTTTTTGCTAAATTTTCCGATTTCTCAAAAAAATTTCGGAAAGAAGAAATTTTTCGTGGCGGGACAAAGAGGATTTCATGAACGCAATTCCTTTTTTTACGATCGTTGATCGTTATTTTATGCGGAAGTTTTTATTTGTGGCGTTCGCGTTACTTTTTATTGGTACTTCACTTTTTGTGATATTTGACATTCTTCCGAATGCGGATGACGTGAATCAGCTGTTTCAGAAATCGCCGTGGTTTGCGATGAAGACGCTGTTTCAGTATTATTCTGTTCGAATGATGAATCTTTTGCTTTACACGCAATTTGGTTTTGTTGCCGCGTCAACGGCAATTACTTTTTTTATGCTTGAAAAAAGCAGCAGCGCGACAGTTCGCGGCGGGGAAGTGATTCCAATGCTTACTTCCGGCTTTTCGAGAAAAAGAGTTGCCGTTCCATTTTTTATTGTTGGCTGTTTTTTTATTTTCTCAATGTGCGCCCTGGAGGAAGTTTTTTACGCGAACTGTCGGGATTGGGCAGGAGCGAATTCAGGTACGTATACCGGAAAAATTGAAAAACAGGAAATGGATATGCGTAATGATGAAACGACCGGTTTGAAGATTTACGGTCTTGACCTTGATTTGGAAACGAGATCTTTTCATTCTGCCAAGATTGGGATTCCCAAAGAAAGGACATTTGAGCAGATGGAAGAGATTTTGGCGGGAAGCGCGCACTGGCTTCCTGAAAATGATGATCATCCATCCGGTTATCTTTTGAAAAATGTGGTGGACCTGGAGAAAAAAAACTGGTTGTCCCGTGCTTCGCACAAAGCGGTTCCGATTCCGGGACTCCAAAGCGAACATCCTGTTTTTTTCACTTCAGAAACCGCAAGTTGGGTTAAACCGGGAGAGCTTTTTTTCATTTCAATGCTGCCTCCGGAAAAATTGGCGAAGAAGGGAATCGGTTTTCTTCCTCCTTCCATTCCAGAGCTCTATCGAGAGGTGAATCAAACTCGCCAGATTTATCCGTATTACGCGGAACGGGCCGCGCTTCATATTCGGATATTGAGGCCTTTTGTGGAAGCGCTTCTTCTTTTTTTACTGATTCCAGTCATTCTTTCGGCAAGAGTGAGGTCAAAAGTTTTTGTCTTTTTTTGCCTCGCGGGTCTTACCGGATTGAATATTGGATTAGTTGAATTGGGAAGAGCACTAGTGGTTCAGGAAGGAATCCCGGCAAGTGTTGGAGCTTGGACTCCAATTCTGGTTTTGGTCCCCCTCAGCGCGATTTTGTTTGATGAACTCTATACATAAAAATCATTCAGCAATCAAAACCGTTAAAATTTCGCAAAATAAGTAAATTTTTTGACATATTTTGGCGAAATGGTCTTGCTTTTTTTTCCCAGATTTCCATAATATGCACATTGAATAAAACGTTTTGTCTTTTCAGACAGAAACTTAATTTTTTTATTAACCGTAATCAGCCCTATGACTTCCAGAGATCGAGTAATTAATACTTTGTGTCATCAGGCATCTATTCCGATGCCGACACTTCTGAGGATTCCGCAGCTATTGGAGGCGGATCGTTCGGAGTTTTGCGCACAGTTGAGAACCCGTTTCCAGAATGATTTGGATTGGGTGGATTTCAGCTGTCCAGTTTCGGATCCGAAATCTAAAGTTTCCTTATCTTTCGCTAATGAGGGAATATCCCCTTCCGGGCTTGATGAATGGGGCTGCGTTTGGGAAATGAATGAGAGCGGGAAATGGTTCAGCTCTGAAATGCCTCGATACGATGATATTTTGGAGGTTGAGGGGATCAGTTTCCCCCGAAATCCGGTGACAGCTGAAATGGTGGAGTCCGTGAATTCTGTTTGCGATAATTCCGCGCGTTTTGTCGTCGTTCAGACACGAATTCATCCTTTTCGGCGTTTGTGCGCCCTTGGCGGTGTTGAGGCAGCGAAAACGCTTATCCAGCGTAAACCGCGTGAGCTGAAAGAGATTATGCACCGTTTGTTTGACTATTATTCAAAACAGTTGGCTGTCTGGTGCTCATCTGACGCGGACGCGATTGGAATTGAAGATGATTTAGCGGATGAGAACGGTCTTCGGATTTCATTACCAAGATGGAATGAAATTTTTGTTCCGATGCTTCGAGAGTTTTGCGCCCGGATTCGTGAACAGGATAAATTTGTTTATTTTACCGGGAGCGGAAATTTTGAGGAATTCATTCCGGGACTCATTGGAGCAGGGGTGGATGTCGTTCGTTTTGACGCGGAGGCGATGGATATGGCTCTTCTCGCGGAACGGTATGGGCATCGGATTACTTTTCAGCCCGTCCTGAAGCCGGAATTTATCATGAATGAAACAGAAGAGTCGCTCACTTCGAAAATTCTGGCATGGCGAAGCGCGGTCGCCGAAAATGAAATTATTGCCGAGTGTCAGGTTCCCGCGCAGGTTGGAATGCGTAAAATTGCCTGTGCCATGTTGAACTGGCGGAGAAGAATGCCGCAAGCCGACAATTTTTAATTTCCCGAACCGAGGCTAATTTTCTGTCATGTCCATTGAACTCCTGGCTACTTCCACGATGGGACTGGAATCAGTCGTTTCGCGGGAACTCAAAGAATTAGGATACGAACCGAAAAATATCGAAGTGGGGAGGACCCTGTTCACCGGTTCTGAACGTGATATTTGCCGAGCGAATATTCATTTGCGCGCGGCAGGCCGTGTTTTGATTCGGATGGGAGAATTTCCGGCAGAGGATTTTGGCGAGCTTTTTGATCGCACGGTTGAATTGCCTTGGGAACGCTGGCTTCCCAAAAATGCCTGTTTTCCTGTGGATGGACGCAGTGTCCGGTCGAAACTTTCGAGTGTTCCTGCCTGTCAGAGCATCGTCAAGAAAGCAATTGTCAATCGTCTTCAGAAAGCGTGGAATGTGACGGAACTTCCGGAAGACGGGCCCCGGTATCCTGTTGAGGTTTCACTTCTTAAGGATAGGGCAACCCTTACGATTGACACGACGGGTGAAGGGCTTCATCGACGCGGATATCGAAAACTGGTCGGAGCGGCTCCTTTGCGAGAAACGTTAGCGGCCGGGATGATTCTGTTGAGTTACTGGGACCCGGAGCGACCGCT
The DNA here is from genome assembly GCA_017408405.1 of Thermoguttaceae bacterium. Lineage (GTDB taxonomy): Bacteria > Planctomycetota > Planctomycetia > Pirellulales > Thermoguttaceae > RGIG3701. Next base: position 33,861 of record JAFQUP010000106.1, on the reverse strand, counting down.
TCTTGATCCGTTTTGCGGCAGTGGAACCATTCCCATTGAGGCGGCATTGATTGCTCGAAATATTGCGCCGGGATTAAAAAGAAGTTTTGTTTCAGAAGCGTGGAGCCAAATTCCATTCGCGTCGTGGACGGAAGTGCGTCAGGCCGCGAAAGACGCGATTCGCCCTTCCATTTCAGCGAGTATTACCGGATGTGATATTGATCCGCAGGCTGTTGAAATGGCAGAATACCACGCGCGGATGGCGGGAGTTTCTCAGGATATTACGTTTCAGTGCCGTGATTTTCTTAAGACAGAATCGTCGGAGGAGTACGGCTGCTCCATCATGAATCCTCCGTATGGAAAGTGGATTGGTGATTTTCGGGAACTACGTGAACTTTATTTCTCAATCCCTTCTGTGCTTCAAAAACTCCCAACCTGGTCTCATTACGTTTTCACGGCGTTTCCTGATTTTGAAAAATTGATTGGTCAGGAAGCGACTCGTCGGAGAAAAATCTATAATTCACGGCTCGAATGCACTTACTTTCAGTTTATTGGTCCTCGTCCCCCGCGAAAAGGATTCGTGGATAAAGAGAAGGAATTGGAAAATCCCGGCAGTTTGGAAACTGAAATTTCGAATGAGGAACAGTCGAGTGAAGGCAGCATATCTTTCAAAAGTGTTTCGGGTGGACCGCGTGAGGATTCTCGGGAACGTTTCGAAAAAGTTTCTTTGGCGGCGGAAAATTCAGGACTGACGCAAACGGAGGAGGATAAAGGCAATCCGCCAAAAGATGCGAAGCCGATTCGAGGCGTTTTTGGCGTTTTAAGTGATTCCGTGAGGAATTCCGCCGCGGATTTTGAACGCCGTCTTGAAAAGTTGGCGCATCATTATCGGCGGTGGCCGAGTCGACGGGGAATTAGCTGTTTTCGTATTTATGATCGGGACATTCCGGAAATACCGCTGGCGATTGATCGGTACGAGGACTGCCTTCACATTGCGGAATATGAGCGTCCACACGATCGAAATGCCGCACTTCAGGTTCAGTGGATGGATTTGATGGCGGATATTGCCGGGAAAGTTTTTGAGACTCCGCGAGAAAAAATTTTCGTGAAGCAGCGCCGTCGTCAGCGCGGGATTGCTCAGTATGAGCGGTGGGACACGAGCCATTACGTCATTCAGGCGAATGAAGGCGGTTTAAAATTTTTCGTGAATCTCTCCGACTATCTCGATACGGGACTTTTCCTTGATCATCGGATTACTCGGGATATGGTACGCAAAGAGGCGAAAGGAAAGCGTTTTCTGAATCTTTTTTCGTATACTGGGTCATTTAGTGTTTATGCCGCGGATGGGGGAGCTGAGTCAGTCACGACAGTCGATCTTTCCAATACGTATCTTGACTGGGCACAGGATAATATGGAGCTGAACGGTTTTCGTGGTTCACGGTTTGAGTACGTTCGGAGTGATGTTTTCAGATTTCTGGACTTGCTCTACGATGACGAGATGTTTGATTTGGTCGTTCTTGACCCGCCGACTTTTTCCAACAGTAAAGATTTGGCGGATTGGGACGTTCAGAGGGATCACGCGGAAATGCTTAATCTCCTGCTTCGGCATGTTTCTCCCGGAGGAGTCATTTATTTCTCAAATAATAATCGGCGTTTTAAACTGGATGAAGAGCTTATTCGCGGAGCGCGGCTGCGTGAAATCTCAAATCGGACGGTTCCGGAAGATTTCAGAAACAGGCGGATTCATCGTTGCTGGCGCATTGTGAAAGAGAAAGAGTGATTTATTTTAGAATTTCATAGTTTCAAAACTCCATCAAAAATAAAAAAATGGAACTGTTCGGTATTGAGAGACTGCCGTTTTTTTTTCTTTCATCATTTATTTTATGTCTGATTCCAGGAGTCGACATGGTTTTTATCCTGGGAAAGACATTTACGTCGCCGAATAAACGCCTGCCCCTTATGGCGGTTTTAGGAATTACGTGCGGGCTTTTGGTTCATACGTCATTAGTGGCCTTTGGCCTTGGTCTTTTTTTGGCTCATTCACCCTTGGCATTTAATACGATTCGTTTTTTGGGAGCGGTTTATCTTTTCAGACTGGGAATCGGAGTGTTTTGTGCCGGGAATACGGTACTTGAGCTTGAGAGGGAACTTTCAGACGATAAACGGCCTTCTCTTTTCCAGACATGGTTTCAGGGATTTTGCGTAAATATTCTGAATCCAAAAGTCGTGATTTTTTTCTTTTCATATTTACCGCAGTTCATTATTCCGGATCACTCTTCCATGGCGTTTCCGCTTTTACTTTTAGGTGGAATGTTCTGCGTCATTGGAACATTTTGGAATATGTTTCTGGTTTTTGCCGGGACTTTTATTCGCGCGTGTTTTCTGAATAAATCTTCGCGTATGATTTGGACCAATCGTATGGCTGGAATGATTTTTATTCTTCTGGCTGTTCAAATTTTCGCGGAAATTCTTTTCTTTTAGAAAATTTACTGTTTTTTAGTTTTACTGCGCGACGGATTTCTGTCCGTCCGGTGAACCCGCGATTGGCATTCCTTCGGGCAATGGCCTGGAGGCAATCGAAAATCCAAGACGGTACGCGTCGTCTTTAACGCGGGCAAAAGAAGTAAATCCCTCGGGATAAATCCAGAAAGTCAACGTGTCTTTGGCTGGATCAAGTTTTTCAAGATAATGACGGAATTTTGAGTTGGTTTCCAGTGCGGTGTCAATCGTTTCAGCCGCTTCTTCCATTGGCGGGGGAATCAGTTTCCAGTAGACTCCGACGCGGCCGCCCTGAAGTCGAGTTTCCGTATGCATTTTGAAGCCGTCATAGGGGCCAAGGATTTCCGTGCGTACTCCGCTTTGCATTAAAGAGGTCATCATTCCAGGAATTCGGCGTTCGTACTCTTTCAAAAGTTCATCCAGCGGTACGTAAAGAATCCGCCCGCGGTCCAGAATGAAATGAAATTCTTTACTGTCAACGGAATGAATGATTGGCGTCATTTTGTGCTCGATTTTTTTGGGACCTCCGTTGGCTGCCTGTTGATTCGCGAGAGTTTTGATTCGATTTTTTAGTTCTTCAATTTTTCGATCCATCTCGATTGAAGTTTGGGTGAGTTGGAGGGCTGCATTTCGTTCCTGATCTTTTTTTTCCGTGGAGGATTCAATTTCTTTTTGGATAAGACGGAGCCGAGTCTCCATTTGAACACATTCCTGAGCAAAAACAAGTTGTTCTGCCTCCATGCGTTTTTGCTGGATTTCCAATTGGACGGCTTCTTCTGCCAGTTTTCGTTCCAGAGCAGTAGTTTCGTTCATTTTCTGACTGGAAACCTTGATTTTTTCAATCAGCTCGGAACGTTTCTTTTTTTCATATTCGTCATTCTGGTCTTTCCTGCCTTCTGCCAGGAGCGCGTTTAATTCTGAATCCAGCTCCGTATCGACGAATTGTTCCTCTGGAGAAGGGGAGTCTGTCTGTCGAGTAATTTCTTCCGTTTGTTTTCTTTGAAGATTTCGGTTTTTTTCAAATTCTACTATTCGATGAGTCGTTAAACCATTTTTGACTTGCGCGCCGACGATAACGACGAGAATAATTAAAATTCCGACGATGTTTGAAACGACATCAAGAAAGGAGTCTTGGCCGTTCTCAAGATTTTGAGGTGAAGTATTTCTTCTCATGATTCAATCCCTGATTTCATCGTGGAATGTTTTTTATGGCGAACACAAACAGAATAATCTGAAATTTCAGCATAACTGAAAGCAGAAAAAAAGTCAAGAGCGATATTTTTTGAGATTTTTGGAGAAAAAGAGGCTGAAAATGGTTTTGTGACCCTTGAAAAAAACTGAAAATGTGATATACTTAATTGAGAGTTGAGAGGGAATTTATTTTTCTTTCATTCATTCGCACCAGTAGCGCAATGGATAGCGCATCGGTCTTCGGAACCGAGTGTTGGGGGTTCGAGTCCCTTCTGGTGTGCTTGGCAGATAAGTTTTTTATCTGCCTTTTTTTCTGTCTAAAGCCTGATTTTACGTGATTGAGATATTGCTTGATGTGCTCTGGATGATTATTTCATTTTTGAAAGTATTTCAGCTAACGCGTCGATTTTCTGCCGGGTTTCATCCCAATTTTCCATTAGATCCATAAACGCGAGAAAACGAATCTCGGTTTCGTGGTCAATCAGGTGCTTTATTTCGCGGGAAATCCGTTCGGCGCGTGATTCATCCAGTCCAAGAATATTTTGAAAGAAATGTCGAAATGTTTGGTGACGCAAAATAATTTTTTGGGCCAGAAAGTTTCCAACCGCGGTAAGACGCACGGGTTTTCCCGCCTGATAGAAAACTAATCCCAAGTCAGCAAGATTACGGAGTGCGGCGGATACGGAAGGCATTTTGACATTCAGCCGATCCGCGATTTCTTTCGTGTGCGCGTGCCCGTTTGCCGCGTTCAGTTCGGCAATTGACTCAAGATAGTCTTCCTGACTTGAGGATAATTTCCATTCACGTTCCTCAGGCATTTTCAGCTCCAAATTGGTTTTCGGGAAAAAGAAAAAACGAAAGAAGCCGGAGGGAAAGCATTGATTCAATGTTTTCTCGCCCGGCTTCCCGTATTTCAGATGATTCTGAAAAAATCATTCCGTTCAGTTATTTTACTTCGTCCAGTTTGACAAATCGTTTTTCTTCCGCGCAAATGAGAGCGGCTTCGAGAATACGCTGAGTCTGGTACGCGTCGCGGAACGTGGCAAGCGGAACAAGCGGTTCTTTGCCGTCAAGGAACGAGAGAACATCGGCCGCGATATTCACGAAAGTGTGCTCGTAGCCGATAAGGTGTCCGTCCGGCCACCAATTGCTGACGTACGGATGATCCGCGCCATGCGTGCAGAGGATCGTGGTCCATCCCTGAACACCGCTCGGGCGCGTCGCGTCATAGTACTGAAGTTCATTCATGCGCTCAAAAGCGAATTTGAGCGAACCCTTCGTACCGTTGATTTCGAAATAATTGGCGTTTTTATTTCCAGTCGCCTGACGCGCGGCTTCAAAACTTCCGATTGCGCCATTATTGAATTTCGCGAGATAAATGACGGCATCGTCGACGGTAACGTCATCGTATTCCGCGTCGCTGCTCTGGGCGCCGCCGATGATATTTGTCTGATTGATCAAACCGCTGAGTTTACGGCGTTTTTCCACGAACGTTTTGTTAATCGCGCCGCAGATTTCTTCAACTTCAATACCGGCAATGAAGCGAACCATGTCCGTAATGTGAGCATTCAGGTCACCGTGAGCACCGGAACCAGCGGTTTCTTTCTTGAAACGCCAAGTCATCGGAACGTTTTCATCTGCCCAGTCCTGAAGATACGTCGCGCGAACGTGAAGGATATCTCCGAGCATTCCAGCTTTGACCATCTGGTAGGCGTAAGCTACGGCCGGGCAACGGCGATAGACGAACCAGACGAAGGAGGGGACGCCGTATTTTTCGGAAGCTTCGGCCATTTCACGAGCATCATCGAGTGAACCGGAGATTGGTTTTTCGCAGGTAACACATTTTTTGCCGGCGAGAATAGCGGCTTTCGCGGGCGGAGCGTGCATGAAGTTTGGCGTCACGATGTCAACGAGACCAATTTCAGGGCATTTAACGGTTTCTTCCCAATTGGTGGAAGCGTTTGCCCAACCCCATTTTTGCGCGAAAGCGGCGGGATTTTCAGCTTCCATTCCGTAAACCGTATGCATTACGGGAACGATCGGAGGATTGAAGAATTTATTGACCTGACTCCAGGCGTTAGAGTGAGATTTTCCCATGAAGCCCTGACCGATCATGGCCACATTGATTGTTTTCTGTTCCATTAGTAACTCCTTGATTAAATCCTGAAAAATAGTTGGAACCCCCCCGCTTAATTCGTGAATCAAAAAATGAAGATCGCGAATTTTGCTTGAGATTTCTCTTGCGACTTGAGAAAATGAGCGGGGCCATTTCCTTAAAAAGTTTCGGGCACGCGTGGGGCGTGCCAACGTTCTTTCTTTTACTATATTCTTTTTCGAGTAAAATTTCAAGTCCCTCCCGCAAATTTTTTCCGAAAATTCCGAAAATTAAGATTATTTTGCGTTTTAGGAGGGTTTTTCCGGTTTAATTTCCCTATTTTGATATTTTCCAGCTTGGTAAAGAAAAGGTAAATGTTTGGTTTTTGAGGAATATCCCAAAACTTGATTTTCAGGAAATTGAATGTTTTGGCTTTTGTTGGTGTTGCCGAAAGTCCTGGATATTCCCGAATCGCGGAAGTTTCGTTGCCTTTCATGAATTGAAAGCACTCTTTTTTCTTTCAATGAGGGCAGGCTTTTGAATATTAAATGAAAGAAAAGAACGCGTGAAAAGAGTAGAAATAAAAAAAGAGAAAATTTCGGAAAATTTTTCTTAATTTCCTCAAATTGCCATTGCCAAAAATAAAAAATTTTAAGAGAATGGGAACACTTCGGCACCCCCCTGGGTTGAATGGTTTTCTGGATGATCATGGATGTGATTCCGGCAAAGCGAAACGAAAGGAATCGTTTCCTTCCCTTTTTGTCGAAGTATACGAAAAGATCATGGAAGATCTTTTCATTTAGAGTGCGGAGCACAGGGGGTATTGAAACCTCTGTGTTCCGCTTTGTTTTTTTCGGAGTATCGTGGATGAATCGTTGCTCAAAAATCCTTTCAAGCGTCATTTTTGCTGTCACTTTTGTGGTTAGCGGCGTATTGAGTGCAGAGGAAAAACAGACAGAATACTCGGTTTCGCGTCTTTTTATGGGCAGAAATCGAACATATTCTGAAAATGAAGATTCTGTAGAGCGCGGTGTCGTCCTTCTGGATTTCTTTAATGATGCTTGTGGCCCGTGTCGGGCAATGATGCCGGCAGTGGACAGTCTGGTTCAGCGCGGCTATCGAATCAGCAAAATCAATACCGATAAATTTCCCGATTGGGCCAGACGTTTTAACATTAATAAAATACCGTGTTTTGTCGTGATCGTTGACGGACGTGAAGTTGCCCGGCATACGGGAGTTACGTCGGAAGAAAATTTAGAAAAACTTCTTGTCCGGGCGGGAGGGCAGCCTGCGCGCCGAATGACTCGTCCCGAAAATTTCAGTACGGATCGTTTGGTTCAGAACGCGGAATCGGCATGGCGCGGTCGTGAAGCGAATGTTACTGTTCAGGATATTATGGCTGGACGTTACGTTTTCTCCGAAAATTTCGACCGGGTTAATTCGTCCGCTCAGGTAGCTTCCGCCGCGGAGATTCCAACGTCCCAATTGGGCGGGCGCGGCGGACTTTCATCTGAAAATCAGAATTGGAGCGGAGATGATTCTGATTCATCAGCGGAACACGTGCCAACACAAAATTGGCAGGTTGTTTCCCGTGAGACTTCGGTTGAGGATGGAAATTCCGGCGGAGTGCCGATTCGGGATTTGAGTCTCCAGAAATCCGAGGATTCCCTGGAGCGTCAGAGCAGGATACTTTCATCAACGGTTCGGATTCGTGTCTATTCAGACGGGGAGGGGAACGGAACGGGAACTCTCATTGACTCGCGCTCCGGTCACGCGTTGATTTTAACCTGCGGCCATCTTTTCAGTGAATTCCAGAAAGGTGATTCAATCTCCGTCGATGTCTTCACTTCTGAAGGTGTGGTCACGCTTCCGGGCAATTACGTTCATCACGATAAAGAACGTGATCTTGGCCTTTTGACGCTTGCGTTTTCCGGTGAGGTTGAGACTTCGCCTGTCGCGAAACCGAATTTTGTTCTTCGGAAAGGAATGCCAATTACGACTTGCGGATGCAGTAATGGTGAAAATCCGACGCTTCAGCAGGGTAAAGTCACGCATCTGAATCGATATTTGGGACCATCGAATATTGAAGTTTCCGCGGTTCCGGTTCCTGGACGCAGCGGAGGCGGAATGTTTGCAGAGAATGGAGAGCTGATTGGAGTTTGTTTCGCGGCGGATCCTGAGGAACAGGAAGGGCTTTTCACATCACTTTCGGAAATTCATGCCTATTTTCGATCATTAAGAATGGAACGTTTTGTTCTTGAAGCGCGAAATGACAGCAAACAGAATCCGGAAGTTAATGAAAATGTGATCGCGCTTCATGATCTTCCTATGCGGGATGGAGCATTAGGCGGTGCTGAAGCAGAGGGAGTTCGGAATGAAAATCAGGCGATGAATTCATTTCAGCCTGTTTCAGGTTCTTCATTGGGCAGGGCGGAAAACCATTCTTCCGTTAACGTGAATTCGAAATTCACGGTGCCGCGATCCACATCTTCCCAGGAATTGAATCCTCCAACCGCGAATATCCAGCCAACCTCACAGTTTTCGCCTTCTGAACAAAGTGCTGAGGATTTTGAGAATGTTCCTTTAAAAAAGGCAGAGCCGGAATATGTTTCTCTCGCGGAAATGAATACGGTGGAACCAATCGTTCCGGCAGAGGAAGTTCAGGAAACATTTTCAGAACGAACGCCCAAATCGGCAGTTACCCTGGTACCGGAACGGACACTGACCGGTGAGGAAGCCCCAGCGTGGCCACCGCGTTGGGAAGAATAGTTTCCCAAAATTTGAAAGAACTCGTATTTTGTTAATTTACCAGTTTTACTAAGGAGTCCTTTATGTTCAAAGGAATTTTAAGTTTTTCCGCCGCTGCCGCGTTATGCGCGGGGACTTTTTTTCAGCCTGCTTTGGCGAATGAAAAAAGTGATTTGAATGTTTCAGTTTCCAGTCTCATGGATACTCAGACAAAATTAACGACTCTCGTCGAAAAGATTGATCCAAATCTTCCTATTATTCTTCAGATGACTTTTGGTCAGGCGGTTCTTTTTGGTATTGATTTGACGAAACCGTTTGGGTTGGTAGGAGACTTGACAGAGGATGGAAATTTGGCCTATGCCGGTTTCATTCCGACGAAGAACCAAAAAATGTTTGACGCGCAGCTTGCTCAGATGCGTGAAAATGGTAAGTTGCCGGAAAATATTAAAATCGATTCAAAAGATGGATACTCCGTTCTCCTTTCCAATATGGAATTGAATGATGAAATACCGACATTCGATAATTCACGACTTCTTACGGTGAAACTTTCTCCAAAGGTTCTTGTTCCGCTGATTCCGCTTGTGGCGGAACAAAATAAGGATCTGGATCCAGACAAGATTCGCGAACAGATCGAGCAAATGGAAAATGTTTCGTTTTCTCTCGATATTAATCCTGAATCGGATGTTGAAGTTCGATATGTTGGAACGCCCAAAGCGAATACTGAAATTGCCGGTAACTTTGCGAACTGCGAGATTCTGAGTGCTTCAAATCTTTGCGGTTTTTATGATAAGAATACCGATTTTGGCGGTCAGATCCTCGGAACTTTTGATGAGAATAATCGACGCGATTTTACTCGAGTGCTGATGCTTAATGAGAAGTTTCCGCAGGAACTCCGAGACACCGTTCTTCTCGCGATGGATGTCAAAAAAATTGACATAGCGTTTTCATTTGATTCGGATGAGAAAGGTATTTCCGGTGTCTACGCCATGGGGATCGCCAATGGCAAGGAAGTCAATGCCCGAATCGAAAAAGCGATCCAGGAGATGAACGAAAAACCTGCGGAAGAAAAGGTCGTTGAGAATTCCAAGGGACAGGCAAACGTAAGAAAAAACAAAAATCTTAACTTTCATGAAATTAGTTTTGATGAAACGAGAATTTTGATTGCGATTCACGCGAAATATCTTTTTGCCGCGGTGACATCAGATGGATCTGATCCGTATCAATTGCTCGTTCCTCAGCTTAAAGCCTTGAAAAAAGGAGAAGTTAAGCAGAATGTAACGCTTCATTACGACATGAATTTGCTTAAGTCCTATTTTGCGGATGCGGATTTTGATTTTGCTGGAAAATTCAATTATGCCGTAGACTATGAACAGGGAAAAATCTTGGCGAAATTCAAGGCTGATGGCGGTATCTTCCAAACGATTGGCAGAATTAAGTCTTTACTCGCTGAAAAAGATGGAGATTCCGACATGACGGATGAGCTTTTCGGTGATGACGATGCTGCGGACGACGAGTCCGCGAATGAGATGTCGGAAGATGCCGGCGAAGCGTCCGAGGAAGAACTTGGCGAAATCGCTGATTAAAAATGAATGATTGGTTTTCTTCATTGAAGCATATTGAAGCGGAATGAAAGAATCGATAATTTCATAAAAATAAAGCCTCCAGTTTTAAGTGGAACTGGAGGCTTTTTAACGGCTTATTCTTAGAGCGGTTAGCGTTTGATAACTTCCATGCCCATGAAAGGCTGGAGAACATCAGGAACGACGATTGAACCATCCGCTTGCTGATAGTTTTCCATCACGGAAAGAATACCGCGGCTAATGGCAATCGCGGTTCCGTTGAGCGTATGGAGGAATTTGGTACCTTTTTCACCCTTTACTTTGAATCTTGCGTTCAGACGGCGAGCCTGATAGTCTGTGCAGTTTGAAGTACTCGTGACTTCGCCAAAGTCTCCACGGCCTGGCATCCACGCCTCAAGGTCAAACTTACGGTAAGCCGGTCCTCCCAGATCGCCAGTGGAAGTATCCACTACGCGGTATGGAATTTTGAGACCGTCGAAAATCCGCATTTCCATGTCGCGCAGATGGTAAAGCATCTGTTCACTGTCTTCAGGGAGGGTAAACGCGAACATTTCAACTTTTGAGAACTGGTGAACCCGATAAAGTCCGCGTGAAGCCTTTCCGGCCGCTCCCGCTTCCGTACGGAAACAGTGACTGGTTCCACAGAATTTTAACGGAAGAAATTCAGAATCCACGACCTCTCCGGAAAGCATTCCGCCAAGCGGGATTTCCGCGGTTGCGATCAGGCTCAGGTCCGTATCCGAAATACTGTAGATCTGAGTTTCATTTCCACGCGGATTAAATCCGGTACCGCGAAGAACGGACTGTTTGGCCAGGTCTGGCGTGCTCATCGGGATGAAACCTTCTTTAATGAGCGTTTGCATCGCGTACATTTGAAGCGCGAAGTCAAGCAGGACCGCTTCATTTTTCAGGAAATAAAAACCGGCACCAGCGACGCGCGCGCCTGCTTCAAAGTCAATTAAATCCAATTTTTGGGCTAATTCGACATGATCAAGCGGTTTAAAATCAAATTCCCGAATTGGAGTAGCTCCGCGCATCAATTCAAGATTGGCTTTATCGTCTTCGCCAATTGGGGCATCCGGATGCGTCATGTTCGGAATTGCCATATGGATCGCGTCCAGCTCTTCCGTAATTGAAATAAGCTTCTGGTCAATTTCATTTTTTTGCTCACGGAGAGCCTTGCCTTCTTCTTTTCGGGCATTGCGTTCCGCTTCGTCTTTTGCCTTTCCGATCGTTTTGGAAACTTCATTCGCGCGGCGGTTCAAATCTTCAGATTCAGCCTGAAGTTCACGACGTTTGGTTTCGAGTTCCGCAAAACGGTCCACGTCCACGACGACATTACGATTGACACAGTTCTGGCGCACCTGCTCCAGATTTTCAAGTATGAATTTTCGATCAAGCATGAGTCTCAAATCCTTCCGGTAAAAAGTAAAAAATCAATGAAATCAATTTCATGTGAATCGGTTAAAAAGTATTTTTGGCAGCGTTTTCGCTGTTTTCGCGTTAAAATTTGGGGAATCCTGATTTGGGATGATGGTTTATTTTCTGTTTCGTTAACCATCAGGTGCGGGAATTTTCTGAAATGAAAATTTTATTCAAAATATTCCATCGCGCGCTTCAGAGTAAGGTCAAACTCAAAAATATGTTTCCATTCATTTTGAGGCCATCCCCCTGAATCCTTGCGGCAATTTATTGAAAGCCAGTCTTGAAGGAATTGCTTTCTGGATTTTTTCCAATCAGGATGATCCATGAGAGAGACTTCCCATCCCTCGTTTGGCTGAACTCCCCATTCATCGGTCTCTTTGGAATTTGGAAAGCGGTGAATTTGATGCCCGTCTGGACTCAGGTACATTGAGACAGAAATGCGAAAACCGCCTCGTAAAGGTTTCTCCCAAATTTTTTGCCAGAGTGTTTTGGGGTCATTTTCATTCGCCAGATAACGGTCATCAGGAATCGGACCAAGATCAAAAATTTCCTGGATAGTGCCCTTGCCGTATGTTCTTGAACCAACACAAAGTGCTTGAATGGTTCCTTTTTTCCCATAGTCCTGAAGGCAGGCCGCGAGGATTTCACTGGCACTTGCCGTATCGCCGTCCTGCAAGATGATTACCGGTTTTTCCCAGATTCTTTCTTCAGTAGAGAAAATAGGTTCTCGAGTATCTGAGTGAGCGTTCTCTAAATTCACGATAACACTTTTTTCCGGGAGAAACATTCCGCAAATATCCAGTGCCGCATTCAGGAGTCCGCCGCTGTTTCCGCGCAGATCCAGAATTAATCCTCTGCATTTTTCACGATTGCCCTTTTTTAGGATTTGCCGCATTTCCTGGACTGTTTTTTCACCAAAAGTATCCAGTTTGGCATAAAGAATATTTGACGAATTTCCATGAATTTCGTCTGAGGTACTTTGTTTTGGGGAAGGGAGCGTGGGCAAAAGGTAATCCCATGTTCCCTCAGGGGTTCGGGCAAATCCTTTTACTGATTCGATTGGAACCTTTTGAGAAACCGCGGTGAATGAAAGTTTTGTCTGTGAAGCAGGCCGCAGGATTTCAATAGTGATTTCCCGGCCAATCGGAGCGTTTATCTTTTCAAGAATATCCAGACTAGAGGAACCTGCCAGGGATTTTCCGTCAATAGTAAGCAGTTCATCACCGGGCATGATTCCTGCCATTCGAGCCGAAGAAAAAGGAAGTGTACTGCCGACAAAAAAACGATCGGCAACAGAATCTTTCCAGAAAAGAATCCCGGTTGTTCCAATTTCCTGATGGAATTCGTGATTTAATTCATCGTATGTTTGCGGCGGAATATAGCCTGAATTCTCATCGACGGAAGCCAGCATTCCCGCAACTCCCGCGTCAAAAAGTTCACGTTCAGAGAGTGATCTGATCGCGTGAGAACGCACTTTTCGCGTGACATATCGAAATGTCCCCGCGTATGGATCCGCGCACCAAACGGAAAATGCTGAAATGAGCATAACGGTCAGGATCCAGTAAAAATGTTTTCTGGGCATGGAACACCTTAATTTTCATCCGAAACGGAGTTTTGAAGCGAATCGTCATTAACCGCCTCAGAGAATTTTCGAGCGTAAACGTTTCCGGTAGAGGTTAAATTGAAGTCCAACCCTGAAAAAGTATGCAGAGCGGGCAAATTTACCGCCGGAATTTGAAGTTCAACCGTTGGATTGGGGTACTGTCTCTGAATTTCGTTCAGTACCAGTTTTAGAAGAAGTTTCGCGTTTCCTTTCTGACGATGTTCTTCTTTTACGAAAAGCTGATGAAGGCCAAAATGACTACTGGCAAAAGTTTCTTTAAGTCTTCGGATTCCGACCCACGCAATTGGTGTTCGAGTCGCTCTTTCCACGAGAATAAAGCGTTTTTGCCACATTTGAGAATAAAAACAGTTTTCCCAGCATGTGGTTTGAATCAGATGCTCATAATCGTCAGTTTCATACTGATCAGGATAAATAAGATCCAGTTCGTCCTGAATTCGGAGTTCATCATAAAAATCAAGCTCAATTCTTCTTCTGACCCGAAAACGAAAAATGTGGTGCGTTCCGACCAGAACATAGCCATTTTGAGTAAGCAACTTAGGAAGATGCGGATCTTTTTCCAAAATTCCGTTCAATTCGCAGCCTTGAATTACGCTGGAGTAAAACGGAGCGTTTGGATAGACTGAGCCGGCATAAATATGTGAAATTCCCATTTGGGCAAAAGTTTTTTCCATTTCGTGAAGCAGTTTTTCACGAATTTCATCCTGATCATCACGATTTTTTACCACCAGCTGCGCAATGTAGCCAACTGATTGGTCGGGGCCGGTTCCGGTTTTATTGGGGCCAAAACCGCCATGAACAAAACCGATGATTTCTCCGTCAGAAAGAGAAAACGCGGTATTGACGGCCGCTGAATGGCTCGGAACTGCTCGGGAAGTTGGATCAACTGCCACGATGAGATGACGTGGATCAAAAAAGAGGTTACTTAAAACGAGTTCATCAAATTTATTTTCTGAAATTTCATGTCCGTAAAGTGAAAGGTAACTGCTTTCGTTCCAGACTTTTGCTAATGCTCTGCTGTCCATATTCAGGAATGGACGATAAAAAATGTTATTCATTTTACTAACTGGTTTTTTAATGAAAGTTTTTTGATCCTGTTGATTTTTTCAAGCCAAGCGGCATTGGGATGGGGAATTTTATTTTTTGAAATTTCCGTATGGAGAGAAGAGTTTGATTTGGGTGGTTTGACTCCTGGCTCGGAACGGTTTTCTGAAGGAGAACTTTCATCCAGCGGGTGAATTTTGTTTGAAGGAGGCAAATTCGTTTCTGAAGCCACTCCCAGGTTGGGAGTTTCCTGTTTACTTGAAAAACCGGGAATACTGGAATCCGCCAAGTCTTCAGCTGTTAAAGAAATCGCGTGAAAAGCGGCCGGATTTTCAAAAAACGTATCCGCGTTTTCTGAAAGAAGACGCAGCGCGAATTGTTTTTGTTCCACTGTGCCGAATTCGAGAACTCCCAGCCACATTTGAGGAAAATCAACCAGGTAACGGGAATCCCAGTCAAGACTTTTTTCTTCCAATGAAAAATCATTTTCCGCGTCAGAAAGAATCCGGTTAAGACGAAATTGAGTTTCGGGACTGAATTTTTTCCAGTCGCACTCACCGGCCAGGAAAAAGATTTCCGCTCCCAGTTGACGAAGTGCCAAATCCGCGTTTCTCCGAACAGTAAAATCCTCGCTGCTCAAATCATTCAATAGTTTTTGATTTTTTTGCTGAATTTCCATGCGCGAACGAGGTTTAAACGTTTGAGAGTCGGAACGTGAAATACGGTCTTGAGTATTTTGGAGCATCGTGTCCAGAAGATTTTGGCGGCATTCAGAAATTTTCGCGTTTGCGTTTTCCCAATGCTTGGACAGCAGAAAAGAGAGCGCTTCATCACATTCTGTTGAATAAAAAAACAGAAATTCCCAGAAGGAATGCGCTTTCCAGATTTGAACATTTTGGCCGGATTGCTCAAACCAGTTTTCATTCTCGCCCGCATTACGAATTTTCTTAAGCATCTCCTCCGAGAGAGTGCCGAATTCTAGAATGATTTCTTGACCATTGGCCGGCTGTTGGTAACGGAGATACTTTTTAGTCGGTAATTCTGCCCAAAATTCCTGAATGATAAAACCATTTTGACATTCAATCCACCCGAAATAGTTTTGGTTGAAGTAGCGATAGGAAAAATCCGCTATGCCGGTTGAATCAGGTTTCAGAGAGAAAAGAAATTTAGTTTGACCGGTTGACTTCAGGTTAATTTGCCCCAAGCGGCCTTCTGGAGCCATGACACAAAGTTTACCGAGCAGTATTTCCATTCGTGATTTTGAAACGAGATAGGGGGCGGTGGAAGCGGAAAGCATTCCCGGCCACGATATTACGGTCAAAAGCAGGAGGAAAATGACGATGAACGGAAAACGGTATGACATGAATATGAAACAGGAAATTTTGAGTATGATTTTGAAAGGAATTTATTGAAAAATTTAGCGTTAATTTTTTCAGTTTAAATATTTACGATTAAATATTCCCGAATTGAACGATTTTGACATTTGCTCCAGAATCCGGCAAAACGAAAATCGCGCCCAAATCGGGTCTTTTTTCGCAAAAAGCTTTTGCCTGTTCCGGCCCCATTACGTAAAAAGCGGTAGCCAAAGCATCTGCTTCCGTCGCGGTTGGAGCCAGAACAGTTGCGGAGAGAACGTCCATTCCGGGGAAACCCGTTCGCGGATCAAGGACGTGTCCGTAGCGATGGCCGTTTGCCCAGAAAAACTGGGTAGCGGAGCCTGAGGTTCCTAAAGCCCGGTCCTTCAGAGGGATTTCCATCAGACGTTCAGTTGGTTTTAGCGGATGGTGAAGGCCAACGAGCCAATCCTCCCGACCGCGTCTCGCGCCGTGCGCAATCAGACTGCTCAATCCTCCATGAAACAGGTAGTTATCCAATCCGCGCAGTTCGAGGATTTGTGCGGCGCAATCCAGAGCATACCCTTTTCCAATGCTTCCGAAAGCAACTTTCATTCCTTCCCGGCCTAATTGAACTGAAGTTTCCGCGTCATCAAAAATGATGAAATCAGTTCCAACTTTGGCCATTGCTTCAAGCCGTTCCTCTTCCGTAGGCAATCGTCCCTGGCGGCGCATGAATCCCCAAACTTCCGAGAGCGGCGCGGTCGTTACGTCAAAAGCTCCGTCTGTCGCTTCAAAAAGTTCCCGGCAGAACCGTAAAAGCTGATAGACTTCTGAACTGAGCGTAACCGGATAGTATGGCCCGTCTTCATTCAGGCAGGAAACTTCACTTTCCGGGATGAAATAACTCAGGATTTTCTCGAGTCTGGAAACTTCATCCAGTGCGTCAACCGCGGCGTCAAACGCGTTTTCGTACTCGCCAGCGTTCGTGAAAATGACAAAATCCGAAGCCATTGCTTTTCGCGAATACTCCATATATTGTGCGGGAGCTTCAGCCAGTTTGCGGTTTCTTTCTTTTTCCGCCAAGGCGTTTTTTTCCTGCTGGGCGGCAGGTGAAAGGAACTGTCCGCGTAAAAAGGAACGGCGGCTGGAACGAAGTCTTTCTTCCGTCATGAAGGTCAAAATGGATAAAGGTTAAATGGGAACGAAGTGGATGTCAGGAGCAAAATTGCCTCTCTAAAGTATGAATTGAATTAGTGAAAGGGCATTTTTGTCGATAACGTTTCAGCCGAAATCATCCAAATCGCTATGTGTTTTGAAGGCCAGATTCCTGAATTGAGTGAACTTTGCTTCCCATTGGAGATGAACGACTCCCGTAGGACCATTTCGCTGTTTGGCGATGATGATTTCCGCTTTTCCTCCCAATCCTTTCTGTTCAATGACTTCCGGTTTGCCTTGGTAATAGTATTCTTCGCGATGAACGAACATTACGACGTCCGCGTCCTGCTCAATGGAGCCCGATTCGCGCAGATTACTCATTTTGGGACGATGATCGCCGGACCCCTCTTCCGTCTGACGATTAAGCTGGGCAAGACAAACGACAGGAACATGAAGTTCACGCGCCAATTCTTTTAATCGCCGGGAGATTTTTGCGACTTGCTCCTGGCGGTTTGTCGTGCTTCCGTCATCTTTGATGAACTGGAGGTAGTCAATGACGATCAGATCCAGTTCGTCTTTGCGTTTGAAACGTCTCGCGAGAGCCGCAATGTCGGAAACCGTCCGGCTTGGTGAATCGTCGATGAAAAAACTCGCGTGCATCATGGCGCTGCTCGCGGCCTGAAGCTGCCTCGCGTCCTGGTGGCTGAGACGTCCTTGCCGGACCTGCTGGCTGTCAACGTGAGCACGTCCGCAAAGGATACGCATTCCCAATTCAGCCCGGGACATTTCCAGACTGACGAAAAGGACCGCTTTCCCGGCTTCCATTGCGACATAGTCCGCGATATTCGCGGCAAACGCGCTTTTTCCCATACTTGGTCGAGCGGCAATGATGATCAATTCATTGTCGTGGAGACCGCCGGTCAATTTATCCAGATCCGTGAATCCCGTTGGAATTCCAACGGCTCCTCCTTCCTGATAGAGATTGACTTTTTCCCAAACCTCTTCGAGGATATCCCGTATTCCCAAAACGGAATCGTTACTTCGTTCATCATGAACAGAAAAGATGAGTTCTTCGGCTTCTGAAACCAGTGAATTTACGTCTGAGTCCGGTTCATATGATTTTTGGATGATGGAGGTGCTTGCCTGAATAAGTTTTCGCAAACGCGCTTTGTCCCGAACGACTTCGGCGTAAGCTTCGGCATGGGCGGCGACCGCAACAGAGTGGATTACTTCACCAAGATACGCGATACCGCCGACTTTTTCTAATTCTTCCGAACGTTCAAGACTGTCTACCAAGGTATGCGCGTCAAGCGTTTTTCCTGAATTATGAATTTCTAAAATGTGATGGTAGAGGACTCGGTTGGCGTCAAGGTAAAAATCATCCTCCCGAACGATTTGCTGAATGTCATCTAGGACGGAAGGGTCCAAAAGAGTACTTCCCAAGATTCCGCGTTCCATCTCGATACTTTGCGGCATGGAACGTTCAAGCGGGATTAAATCCTGCTTTAGTTCAGATTTTGCGGAATTGCGCTTTTTTCTTTCAGACATTTGATTCTCCATCTGGGGAATACTCAATAAAAATATTCAGGCTTTTTCATTTTACCATATTCCTAAATGGTGAAAAGACGGGGGGGAGACTTTTTCGGCAAATTTCATTAAAATTTCACCAATTTTTTAGAAAGAATTAAGAGCTTTTTTAATTTAAATTTTGCTGAAATTTTAAAACGCACCGAAAAACTAATATTTTACGGTGCGTTTTGGAATTGGTGTGAAATTCAAGAAATCCGCTTGAGCAAATTAATGTCAATACGCGCTTTTTTCCTGCTTCTTTTTTGATTTGGATGATTTGGAAGACTTTGTGTTCTTTTCCTCCTGGTTTTCATCTTTGTTTTCGGAGGATTGCTTTAAAACTTTTGGCCGGTATTTGTGATCCTGTTTGCGAAGAACTTTTATTTCTTCTATTTGGTCAGGTTCAGCCATGGGGTCTGGATTGGCCGGATCAATTCTTTGGAGTTTAGAGAGGACGTCGAAACCTTTCACGATTCTTCCAAAGACAACAAATTTACCGTCAAACTGACGAAGAGGTGACAGTGAGATGAAGAAACGGGAACCCGCGGAATTGGGAGAGCCGTCATTCGCCATGCTGATTGTTCCGCGAGTATGAATTCTCAAATCATTTTCGTCATATTCGTCTCGGATTAGGTAACCGGGGCCACCGTCTTCCGTACTCATGGAACGACCGGACTCGGCACAGAATCCTGGAATTACGGACTCAAAATAAAGTCCATCGTAGAAACCTTTTTCTGCCAGGTAGATAAAATTCGCCACTGTATTTGGCGCCTGATTTTCGTAAAGTTCAAGGACGATGGAACCTTTTGAGGTTTTAATTTTAACCAGAGGAAGGTTTTCTTTTTGGGACTCGCGTTCTCGGAGGATCTTTTCTTTTGCCCAAGCCGTTCGATAGTATGAAAGGTCACTTTTAAATGCTGCGCAACGTTCCGAAAGGACATTTTTTGCTTCAGCCTCAGTGAAATAGCGTCCCGCTTTTTCAAAATCGTTGAGCATGAAGGCCGTTTCACCCGCCACGTCATAAAGATCCGGGAGAATTTCAGGGATATTCAGCTCCAAAAGTCCATTAAGAATAGCTTGAGCACTTTCATAGTCTTCCGTAGCAAGGCGAACTTCAAGGACTTCCACTATGAACTTAAGCATTTCCGGATCCTTCATGGGTTTTTCAAGCCACGCGGCCTCGGCCAAATCCAAAAGTTTTGGGTAAAGTTTTGAAATGTATTCGGCGTATTTCTGAAGATCTTCACCAAGAGCTTCTTTTTCTTCCTCTGTGGTGTTCAGTGCCATGAAATTTTTCTGAAGTTCACGAATTTTTTTTCCCGCCTTTTGGTAGGCTTCAAGGCCTTTTCGAAAATTGGCTTCCGCCGTTTGGGAGGATTTTTTTGGATTTTTAGAGTTTGAGGATTTTGGGCCGGTCACAGTCGACTTACCGCGGACGGTTCCCTCGTCAATCTCAACCTCGTCAATCTCAACCTCTTCGAGATTGGCTTTTGCCTGATTCCTGGCGGTATGCGCAGAGATTGGGGAAGAGACATTGGGAGAGGATTCCGGAATGGAGAGTACTGGAACTTTTGGCGTATTTTGAGCTGAAAGCGGACCGGGAAGGATGAAATTTCCCAAAATCAAAGAAGCCCCCAGGGAGGCGCAAAAGGAAAAAAAGTTCTGTTTCATGAAGGAACCTTTCGGAAAAGAAAAATGGGAACAGGATTTTCTAAAAGAATTAAAAAATCCGGTTAATTTCAGGGAATAAACTGTTTATGCGCAGGGTGACCGCGCGGTACTCGGATTGATTTCAGTCGACTAAATCGCCGAGGAGCATGATCTTGCCGACCCACCAATTCGTTCCGTCGTATTTGGGGTCACCGGGTTTGAATTCTTTAACCGCGGTACGATCCGGCTGAGTCGAATCGATTTCAACTGTTACCGTGTGGGTGGTTTCCGGATCTTTTTCATTACTGAAACACCAAAGAGTCGCAAGACGGTACCAGCTGCAGTAACTGTCAAATCTGGCGGAAGGTTTTTGATTTTTTTTACCGTCGACAGTAATCCAGACTTGGGCGGCATCAGGTCCGAGTACGTCGTAAAGTTTGGCCATAGTGCCGCGGAATTTGAAAGTGAGTTTGCTTCCGGGGTTTCCCGAGCACCACATTTCTCCAGTGCGATTCGTGAAATGGAAGTTTTTCTCGCCTTCTTTAAGGAGAGTCCATTCTCCCTGGAGCATATCGGGGGTGATGGAAATCATTTTCGCGTTTTCGTAATTGCCCGCGATGAAAACTTTTTCAAGCAGACCCGCGTGGTCTACTGAAGGGAGGTCTTTCATTTTAGCATATCCCGCCTTAATGTCAGCGAGATAAAGTTCATGACCGGCGTCCAGGGGGTGAACCCCATCTTTAGCGAAAAGAATTTTTCCTTCAGGAGCGGAATCCGCTTTCATGATGAGTTTTCCCTCATCAACCATTTCCGCGACACGTTTTCCGAAGTTAATGGTCGGAATACCGTAAAAATCCGCGAGCATCTCCATTGCGCCGGCTGCTCGGGCCAATTTTCCCCGCTGGTAATCGCCGACGGTGGCGGTCGTCACGGTATAAACGAAAATGATGTCTGTTTTTGAGTCTTTTTTCCAAATTTGACGAACGATGCCTTCCATTTGTTTCCAGATATTTACCGGATGATTTCCGCCGTCATTTGTCGCGAATTCAACGAAGACAAGATCCGGATCGTGACGAAGCACATCGTATCCAAGCCGGAAAACTCCCAAATCAGAACCTGTTCCGCCAATGGCCGCGTGAATTTCGTTAATTTCAGCGTTCGGGAATTGTTCGGTCAGGAACGCGGAAGTTTTGGGACGCCAGCCGTTTTGAGCGGTAATTGAGCCTCCAAAATAGGCAACGGTGACTTTTTTTCCGGCCTTGAGTTTTTCAATCGTATTTCCGATTCCGGTTCGTGGGTGGCAGTCGAAGGAGTCCTGTGGAATATATTCGGGAATGGCGTAGAGCGAAGTCGTGAAAATGAAGGTTAAAAAAAACGCAAGTAAAGTTTTCATATTTTAGATCCTGAAATGCGGTTGGTTGGGTATTTCATTATTTTCAGAATGGACTGTTTCGTTTATTTTAACCTTAAGAGAGAAAAATTTCAATACCTGGAGAGAGAAAATCAGAAAAATTTTTAAAAATAGTATTGAACGGAGCCGCGGAAAATCTTAGAGTTGAATAATGGAAAAGATTTATTTAAAATGCTCTTGACAAAATTTGGAGTTTTGAGGAAAATCAAGAAGGTTTTCTTTAGTTTCCGAGTTGAGTTAAATGAAGGAGTTATTCGTGAAACGCATTAATTTTCGTTTGCTTCCGTTTTTTATTCTTGGCATGAGTCTTTCTTTTTTGGTCGGTTGCGGCGAAAAAGGCGAGAAGGGAAATTCCGAACAGTCCGGCAGTGTGGTTTCTGCAGAAAAAAACGTTGCCGCGGAGGGGAATTCAGAGACAGTGCAGGCCGCAAATCAAACGGTGGTGAAACCCAAAGAGCTGGACAAAGCGGTTGAGGAACTCATTCAGCAGGCATTGAAGGAGAATTCCGAATTGGAAAAATTGGAAGTTCCGCTTCAGATGACGTATTTTTTCATCAGGGCTCTCCAGACGAATAATGAACCGGCGATTCATGGAATGCTGACGCAGGACGCGTACCGTGAAATGAAAGACCGCGAGGGGATGCCATGCCCGGATTTTATCCGTAATTCAGAGGTTGATCTGGGTAATGTCCAGTATTTGTCGGATGAAAGTGATGAAAGCAAAATCGTTGGCGCGCGAGTAGGAACGACGTGGCACGTGAAAACGAAAGAAGGAGAAATTCTTGAAGATATCGCATGGGTTTTTCGTTTTGAGGACGATGCCTGGCTTGCGGCAGGAATGATCGCGATTTTGGATCCGAAATATCCGCCGGTTCTGGTTGATTTTGAGGATTTGGAAGCAACTGAAAAGCAGTACGCGGAGCTTGAGAAGGAAATTGAGAGGATCAACGCGGAAAATTCTCAACAGAAAGCGGACGTCCCGGAGAACGAACCTTCTGGCGAGGTTGAAGTAAAGGAAGAAACTTCCGTGGAAGTGAAAGAAAGCGCAGAGAAAGAAGAAAAGATTGAAGAAAATGGTGCGGACGCTGAATTGCCGAAAGAGATTTCAGAGGAAATTGGAGAAAGCGAGGGAAATGAAAATGAAACAAATGAAGAAAACGAGCTTCCGGCCGAATTGCCGTCAGAGCTTCCTTAATACCGCGGGGATTTTGTGTCTGTTTCTGGTGTCGGGAATTCATTTCTTTTTTCCGTTGGAGGCACGGGCGGCACTGGACCCGTCAGAAGTCGCTGTTTTGGCCGTAGAGGGAGATTCGGATTCCATGCGGGTTGCGGAACATTATCTGAAAGCGCGAAATATTCCGAAAGAAAACCTGATTCTTTTGGAGAAGGCGTGGCCGGAAAATTTACCGCGTGAGGATTGGGAAAAAACGGTTCGCCCCAACATTCGGAGATGGCTGGCGGAGCATCGCGGCGTAAAGTGCGTTGTCTGCGCGTGGTCTGTTCCATTAAGAATCTCGGCACCCCCGATGGATTGTCCGAGAAGAAATGAACGGATGGAATTTTACGCCGCTCAGGAAAAAGCGCTTGCCGAAATATTAGTGAAAACCCTGAAGTTGATCATGCGCGAAATTGCTCCGACAGACCAAAGCCGCGCGGAGTCGGAGAATTTGCCGGACATCGCGAAACTTGATTTTTCGGGTTGGATGGCTCTTTTTCAGAAAACGATTAATGACGCGCAAACGCGTCTTAAGAGTTTTCCGGAAACAGAACGGAAAGAAGCCGCGAAAAAACTGGAAAAGATCATTCAGGCGAATCTTGGTTTTCTTCTTATTCGCAACGCGTTAATTCAGCGTGCCCGCCAGGAAAAGGGGAGCGTCAAACCGGAGGTCGTGCTTAAGGTCGTTCAGGTCACGGAGGCACTGGAAAAACGCCTTCTCGAATTGAACTTTACGGCGGATTCACCTAAGCGCGACGCGGAAGTTCTCGCGGCGGTTCGTCTTCAGAATGGTCTTTTCGCGGCAATGCTTTACGCACGCCAGATGCGTGAACGATTGGAAAAAAATGAGGCGCAAAGTTCCTTTGACAGTGAATTGTCACTGATTTTTGAAACGGAGGCATATCCGCTTTATGGCTGGGTGCCCAATATGATTTCCAGTCAGTTTGGTCAACCGCCGGCGGTGCGTGTTAAAGTGAAACGTCCGTCGTCTGGTCAAGTGCCTCCGGAAATATTGAAAGGAACTGATTCTGATGCTTTGCCGGAACCGACGGAAGCACTGCCTGCGCCGCCGCTGGGACAGTTGGTCTCAATGGAAGGTGATGACGAGGATGAATTCTCCCTTTCAACACCTTCGGATGAGCCGGGTTCGACTGCCGAGGATGCGCCGGAAGGAAACGCGGAAACGCGGGCGGTGAGCAAAGAAGAGGAAGAAGTCATTTCGATGAATATGGAGATTCACGAAAATGAGAGCGGCGGCAGTGATGATTCCGTACCGGAAATGAGGGTTCCTCTGCCCAAACGTCCGGTTCTTCTGGTTGCTCGTCTGGAGGGACCTTCCGCGGAGATGGTTATTCAGAGAATCGATGAGTCAGTCGCGGCGGAGAAAACCGGGCTTAATGGAACTGTTTATCTCGACGCGAGAACGACACGTCCAATGAAAGCGTTGCCGGGAAGTATGGAAAAGATGGAACAGTCGATCAATGATCTTGCCATTCGTCTGAAACGTTTTACGGATCTGGATGTCAAAATTGACACGGCCACAGAGCTTTTCAGACGCGAAGCGTGCGCGGAGCCGTGCGCTCTGTATTGCGGCTGGTATTCCGTTCGTAATTTTCAGGATATTTTCGCTTTTATGCCTGGTTCCGTCGCGTATCATGTGGCCAGTTTTGAGGCCGAGTCTCTCAAGACTGGACCTTTTTGGTGTCCAAATCTTATTGAACATGGAGTCGCGGCGACCTTGGGGCCGACGTTTGAGCCGTATTTGACGGCATTTCCGGAGCCTGATGAATTTTATTCTCTGGTTCTGACCGGAAAATTCACCATGATTGAGTGCTTTTATTTCACGAAGCCATTTAATTCCTGGGCTATGACATATGTCGGAGATCCGCTCTATACGCCGTTCCGAAATAATCCTAAACTCAAAATGAACGAACTTCCGGATAAACTTCAGAGATTTTTCGGGATAAAACAGTAAATCAGAAACGTTCCTGATTTTCGAGTCTGTTTCGTGTCGGAACAGACTCTTTTTTTGTGAATTTTTCAGAAACTTTCGTAAGACGGATGAAAGTAACTTAAGTATTGGCACCGCTTTTTTTACGCTTGCGATTTTGGAGAATTTACTGGGGGGTGGATGCTGGCGGCGTAAATTTTCATGTGTCCAGAGTCTGAAATTAAAAAAAGAGTTAGAGGGGGCAGTGTGTTGGAGAAAAGAAAGAAGGAATTCAATTTTGGGAAAGAAACATAAAAAAATTCCATTCAAATTTGTTTCGAAAGTCATTCAGGGCGGAGATTTCTTTCAACCCTGAATGACTTTTAGTAAAGAGATCCGCGTTTTATTATTTTACGGCTTCTTTCCAGGTTGAACTGAGGTTGGCGCCGCGGTAATAGAAACCGACACCGCGCAGCTTTTTGTTAAAACCGGTGCTCGCGTTCAGATTGTAGAGCCAGATGCACGGGTAATCCTGGTAAAGGTGCATATGAATTTTTTGGTAAATTTCCACACGCTTCTGACGGTTAAATTCTCTCAATCCCTCCGCGTAAAGTCTGTCAACTTCGGGATTTGAGTAACTGATGAAGTTTCTCCCTTCCCCTGTTCCCCAGATATTTTGGCCGGAATAAGGGTCAGCGCCGGCTCCCCAGCCGCCCATGTACATTTCGAATTTGTGCTGAACCTGACGCTGGCACATCACATTAAATTCCATTGATTGGACGGTGCATTCGATTCCCAAGTGGCGCAGGCAGCGCGAGAACAGATTGCAGAGTTCAATACGTTCAGGTTTGTTGGAGGTCTGGATCGTGAAACTGAAAGGAATACGCTTTCCTTTCCACTCGTGATCCAGAATCCCATCCCGGTCCGTATCAATCCATCCGGCTTCGCGAAGAAGTTCACGAGCCTTGGCGTAATCCTGCTTCATGTATTCCAAATTGGCGTTTTTCGGAAAGAAGGGAGCCGATTCCGCGAAATTTCCGCGACATTGGACGTCCAAACCTTTTCGATGAACCTTAAGCATTTCATCATAGTCAAAAGCGTATGAAAGGGCCTGACGAACGCGAATGTCCTGGAAAAAGGGACAGTCTTTCGAAAGATTGAACCAAAGCGCGAAATAGGTCCAGCTTGAGGCGGAAGCCTTCGTGTTTTTTTCGTAAAATTCATCCGTAGTTGCCTGCGTCAGCCATTGCTCCGGCATGAAATCCATGACTTCAATGTCGCCGTTTCGCATCTGCATAAAGGCCGTCGCGCTGTCTGGAGAGATTTGGAAATGGATGCGGTTGAAGAACGATTTTTCACGTACCTGTTTTCCGTTTACCAGATGGTAATTTTCCCGCCGTTTCAGCACAATTTGAGCCTGCGGCATATGTTTTTCCACAACATATGGACCGGAAGTTACCGGATTATGTTCCTGTTTTTGATGATACGGCGTACGGACGAGAGTCGGGTCTTCGTAAATGGACTTTTCGTAAATGTGCTTGGGAATAACATAGTATGAAATGTTCAGGGGTGAGATTGGACTTGGTTCCTGATGGAAAAAAACGAGAGTCCGTTCGTCGTATGCTTTTACTCCAAGCAGCATGTCTGTTCCGGAACGTACCGCGGCGATTGGAACGGCGGAACTCATGATCACATCGTACGAAAATTCGAAGTCATACGCGGTCACAGGCGTTCCGTCAGACCAGAGCAGGTCATCCCGAATGATAATTTTGTCCATTTTGTGGTCCGCGCTTGAAACCCATGAAACGATAGTGTCGGCACTTCCGACGTATTCCATCGTGTCCAGACGGAGCGTAAGGAGTCCGGCCTGCGTGTAGGAAATGATTTCCGCGTCCGCAGTAGAATTGAAGAAGAGCGGATTGAACGAAGTCGCGTCCGCGCTGATATGGCGGTGAAGTTCCGCGTCGTAGTCGATTTCAGGGCAATCCTGCTCCGGTTTCATGTTTTTGCGGTCGGGAAAACGCTGGTACGCTTCAATGATTTTCTGGTTTGCTTCCGGAGAGTCGTTTTTGAGGGCGGCGGCTTCTTCCGGAGTCAAGTGCGGCCTGTCCGGATTGAAAAAATTGTACGCCAGATCATAGGGAGAAAAGATCGGCTGCGGAATCCAGCCGCCGCTTTTTTGAGCCAGATCCTCAATTATTTCCATTGATTCCGGATATGTGAAATTTCTTTCCTTGCGAATTTTATCTCCCAGGTCACCCAGGATAAATTCCGTCGCGATATTTCCGCTAACGGCAGTATCTTCCGACTCGGCGGTGTTTTCCGCTAACGGTTTGGCCATGCTGTTCAATGAACTAAAGATATCGATGAACTGAATGACGAAAACCGCCAGGCCGCATATTCCCAGGCAGAAAAAGAACCATTCGCCAATTCCGTATTTTTTGGTTTCACTCATTATTTCCCACTTTCCTTCGTGAATTTTTGTGCCGAGTTTGAATTTTCAGCGTCGAGTTCGGTATTTTTGGCTGGCATCGCGCAGTTTGGCCAGCTCTACCGGTGTCAAACTGCTCATTCCATGCATCGATATTTTTTTGAGCAGTTCGTCTACTTCAGCTTGAAGTTTTCGAAATTCTTCTTCCTTGCGCAGTTCTTCCTCCGAGGGAGAGGCCTGCGCGTATCCATAGGAATCGTCCACGTAATCATCCACGTCCCAATTTCGGGCAGCTCTTCTTTCGGGCGCTACGCGGACACGAGGCCGGCCATGCCCGAAAATGGCGCAGAAACGAAATTTGAAGATAAAGTAAAGGAACGCGAAAGCCGCGCCCGCGAGGTGGACGGAGTGCGCGATATTCGTCCCGCCTTTGGCGGCTCCAAACATATCCGCGACGACGATAAAAATCCCCAGCGCGAAGGCAGGGACAGGTAAGATTCCCCATAAAAAGAGCGTGACACGCGGAAAATTCAGCGCAAAAAGGATCGTAACGGCCGTCACGGCTCCGCTTGCGCCGACGACGGTTGATAAATATTTTTGCACAAATCCCATCTGGTCTAATTTGTCCTGCTGCAGAAGGAGTTCCAGGTAACCGGCACCTGCCCAGTATATTCCGCTCAGGACGATGGAAAAGAGGTAAAAGAACAGGAATTCGCGTTTTCCATATCGCTCCTCAACATACCGTCCCAGAAAATAAAGTCCCAGCATATTGAAGAGAAGATGCGTAATACTGTGAAGAGAATGGCAAAATCCGTAGGTAAGGAAACGATACCATTCCAGCGGTTTTCCCACGCACCAGACCTGAAGAGCGCAGTATTCACTAACTTTTCCGCCGCTTAAAATATCCAGAATCCAAACGATGACATTGATCATGATCAAATAGTAGATTATGGATCGCGGCTGTTTCCGAGGCACTGAATATGAGTAGGGATCAGATTCCCGATAATAGTCTCTGTCCTGAAATCCCATAATTGATTTTATCCTTTCAGAAGTCTGGGAAACCGAGAGAAAAGTTTCGTATCGGTTTCCGCGTTCTTTTCGTACTGTTTAATGTCCAGCGTGTGTGGAGCCGTTGATAAGTTTCCGCTGGAGTGAACGGCAGATATTTTCGAATGAAATATCCGAAATGCTCACCGGCTTCCGCGCTGACGAGGGTCGGTTACTTCCTGGAGAGCCTCTCCGATTAAATTATACGCGAGGACTGTCATGAAAATCAGCATTCCAGGGAAGAAAGTCAGCCACCACATTGAGAGATTGCGGTGTCCGTCGTTCAGGATAGTTCCCCAGCTGATGCTTGAAGTGGAGGTTGAAATACCCAAAAAACTCAGAGAGCTTTCCAGAAGAATCGCGGCCGCGATACTGAAAGTGATCGGTACGAGTACCGGGGCAAGGGCGTTTGGCAGAATATGTCTGAAAATGATTCTTGGCTGGCTTGCTCCGAGTGAACGGGCGGCGGAAACGTATTCGCTCTGCTTGAGCTTGATAAATTCGCCGCGGGTAAGCCGCGCGATTCCCGGCCAGCTCGTGAGTCCGATAATTGCCATGACATACCAGATGTTTGGTTTTTCGATAACGGCTACGGCCGCGAGAATCATCACGAGAGTCGGAACACAAAGAACGACTTCGATGAAACGGCTGATCAGGATGTCAATCCAGCCGCCGAAGTATCCGGCCAAAGCTCCCATGGTAATTCCGATCATGGCGGCGAGTCCGGTAGAAACGAAACCGACCAGTAGAGCGGTGCGTGTGCCGTGGATCAGCATGGCGAAGACGTCGTAGCCGTAAACGTTCGTTCCGCAGGGATTTTGGAGCGAGGGATGACCGCTGGTTCCGTAAGGGTTCGCGGGACGCCCCGGCATGTCATTTTCCCGCACACGGTATGTCGTGTCGTTAAAAACGAGCGGAAAAATTGCCCAGCTTTCCGGATCCTCTTCCTTCAGACGGCGCGGGTAGGCGCAGACGATATTGTCTTCGATAAAAACGGCGTTTTCCCAGGATGGATTAAAGTATCCAAGACATGGGAAGTAAATGTGCCCGCGATATTTGCAGATGATTGGTTTTGTTCCGGCAATCATCGGCGAAAAGATGGCGACAAGCGAGAGGAAAAGAATGTAGCCGAGAGCGGCCATGGCCAAACGGCGCCGCCGAAAACGGATCCAGGTTTCAGCCCAGTAGCTTCGGGATTTTTCTTGAGTTTCGTTCATGGTCAATATCGAAAAAAGTTTTTTTGAACAAATTAATCATTGAGAACCGATTTTTGGAAGAAATGAACCGGTTCTCCTAAGGTTTGAGGAAGCTGCGCATCGGCGTGCCGGATTCGGCATACCGGGATTTTCCGTCTAATCTTTTATCTCAGAGTAACCCGCGGATCGACGACGGCGTAGAGCAGGTCGGCAATCAGCTGTCCGAGGAGGGTTAAAGACGAAAAAAGGAGCACCATTCCCATGATGACGGGATAGTCTCGATTCGCGATGCTCTGGAAGAAGGCCTGTCCCATTCCCGGCCAGTTGAAAATCTGCTCAATAATGATTGAACCGCCGAGAAGTCCAGGGAGTGAAAGGCCCAGGAGTGTCACGAATGGGATAAGGGTGTTCCTGAACGCGTGATTAAAGACGATCTTTCGCGGCGAAACGCCTTTGGCGCGGGCTGTCCGAATGTAGTCCTGCCGAATGACTTCTTCCATATTGGCTTTTACGAATCGGCTCATGTAGGCCAAAGAGGCGTAGGTGCAGCAGATAACCGGAAGGATCATGTGCTTTGCCGTATCAAGGAATTTTCCCCAATGGGAGAGTGTTTCATAGTTTGAACTGTGAAGCCCAGGCGGAAGCCAACCCAGATGCTGGTAGAAAATGATGAGCAGACCAATCCCGGCCACGAAACGGGGGATTGAGTAAAGGACGTAAAGGGTGATGCTCAGGATTTGTTCCTCTGGACGGCCTTTACGAACGACCGAGAAAAGCCCCATGGGGATCGCCAGCGAGTAGGTTAAAAAAAGCGAGGTAACCGAAAGAAGCAGGGTTGGTCCGATTCTGCGTTTGATGACTGCTGAAACGGGTGCTTTTTCGGAAAATGAATCACCAAAATTCCCCTGAAGAGTATTGCCAAGCCAAGTGAAATACGCGATATGCCAAGGTTTGTCAAGCCCGTAAATCCGATTCAGCATTTCCTGGTCTTCAGGACTTAAGGCCCGTGTCGGGTCCGCGAGTTCCATTTGGGTAACGGGGGTGCCCGGCATATTTCGAATCAGGCCGTAAACAATAAGTGTGATCAGGAAAAGCGTAAACATTCCGATCAATAAACGTCGCAGTATGTATGTGCCCATAAAAGTTTTTTGATTGGTTTAAATGAAACCGATAAATCTATTTTTCTCTATTTTAACACAAAATTGGAGATGGCGCAAGAGGGAAAACGGGAAAAAAGAAGTTTTTCTTTTGTGGAAGCAGACCTTTTGGGCGGTAAAATCTCAATGTGAAAAAATTTTTTGAATATTGTGGGATTTTATCGTGTTTCTGGCGGTTGGGGCGTCTTCTTGTGAATTTGAGCGGATTTAGATCGTATTTACGATTCTTTGTTATTGAGCGGTTGAAGATGATTTTCGAGTAATTTGCCGTACGTTAGAAGAAAAAAGGAAAATTGCTCTTGATTTATTCTGAAAATTTAAGTAAAAGTATTTTGATTGTTTCAAAATACCGTTAAATTTTGAATTTTCATCGAAAATCGCTTTAATTGTTTCGTGGAAATTTTAGACGGTTGAACAAAAAGTAAATTCGTGTTTGGAATTCATAAAAAGAGAGGTTTTCAATGACACACCGTTTTTCAGGTAAACTGTTTGCTGCTCTTTGTGGGGCTGCTGCCAGTTCATTACTTTTTATTGGTTCTGCCAATGCTGCTCTTTCGGAACCGGGCGATGTCGCTTCCAATACCGCCGCTGCCGAGCAGACTGAGGTTTCGCCGGAACTCAAAGCCGCGTTTGAGGATTTTCGCGCGACGAAATTTGAGGACGCCATCGCGAAACTTGATAAAATGCGCGAGTCGGACAAAGATATGGCTCCTGCCCAGCTGATTCTCGCGACGTGGCTTGCCCGTATCCAGCCGCCGCAGCCGCAGGCCGTTCGCCAGGCGATTGAAGTCGCCGTAACGAAGCATGGCGCGGATCCGGAAGCCTACGTGATTCTCGC
The DNA here is from genome assembly GCA_017408405.1 of Thermoguttaceae bacterium. Classification (GTDB taxonomy): domain Bacteria; phylum Planctomycetota; class Planctomycetia; order Pirellulales; family Thermoguttaceae; genus RGIG3701. The sequence goes on along the minus strand of JAFQUP010000106.1, from coordinate 2,742 downwards.
CGAACTGAATCTTCAGAACAGCTGCGTTACCGAAGCGGAAGCGCTTTTCGATAAAGGCGCCGCGCTCAATGCCCAGTTTACGGACAGTGCCAAACGCAAGACGGAAATTCAGAAACGGATTCTCATCGGCCAGGCTCAGGTTCAGGCTCTTCGCGGCAAAACCGATGATGCGAAAAAGACTCTTGCCGCGGTCATTAAGGCTGACCCGAAAAATATCGGTGCTTTGAATCTTCTTGGTCTGATTTGCTTCAATCAGGACGATTATGAAAACGCCGCGGCCGCTTACGCTAAAGTGCGTGAGATCCAGCCGACAGTTCTTCTTCCCGAAGCTCGTCTTGCCATGATGTGCCAGAGTAAAGGTACTGATGAGAGCAAGAAACAGGCTGCCGCTTTCATGAAAGACGCGATTGGCAAGGCTCCGGAAGACCCGCAGACCCGTATCGTTGCCGCCCAGTGGTCTCTCCAGATCGGCCGTCCCTCTCAGGCTGCCGCGCAGGCTGACTACGCTATTAAAGTTCTGGCTGCCGCGAAACAGGCTAAACCGGATGACGCGTTCACTAACGCGCTTTACCTTGAAGCGAATCAGCTTCGCGGCGTTATCGCGCTGTACGAGAAAAAATTCGATGAGGCTGAAAAATTCTTCAATGTTATCCTGAGTGAATCGCCCAGCAATTTCGCGGCTACGAATAATCTGGCTCTTGCTCTTTGCGAACAGGATGAAGCCAAGCAGAAGAAAGCCGTTGAGTACGCGCAGGTCAATATCGACCGTTTCCAGAAACAGCAGCCGGAAGTTTTCTCCACTGCCGCGTGGGTTATGCACAAAATGGGAAGATACCAGGAATGCGCCCAGCTTATTCAGCGTTACCTTCAGCTGACAAATGGCAATATGTCTTCGGACACCGCTTATTATCTGGCCGCCAACCTCAGCAAGATGGCTGACTCGATTGAAGACGCGGAACAGAAAGCCAACGCCAAAAAACAGGCTCTCGAAATCATCACCAAAACGCTCGAAAACACGAATCCTTTCGTGATGCGTCCGGAAGCCGAAGCTCTGAAAGCTGAACTTGGCAAATAAAAAATCGACAGTTAATGAAACTGTCTGATTTAAACGGAACCGCGGAGTGTGAAAGCTCCGCGGGTTTTTTTATCAAATTTCTCGGCAGGGTACTTGCGTTCACCATGAATTTGAGGTAAAATAAATGTGTTTCGCGTGATGAATATCGTTTTTTCATTTCGGCGAAACCATGTTTTTTCATCACCTAATGAACCCCTTTTGAAATGCAAATTATGATGGACCAATCCAATTTTAATTCGCTCGACACGCTGCTTCCGAACGAAATCAACTACGATCCAGCGCAGTTTGAAGATCTGCAAGACGGGTACCTGTTCGGAAAAAACAAAAACTATCGCCTGAAAAAAAAGCTCGGCGAGGGCGGGATGGGCCAGACGTGGCTGGCAGAGGAACTCGTGGAAAACGAGGTGAGCCAGCGTGTCGTGCTGAAGATCCTGACGCAGGAACTCCGCGGAAACGCGGACGCGCTGAAAGAAGTTCGGCGCGTATTCGACCTCACGAAAAATCTGAATCATTCGAGCATTTGCCCGCTTCTGGGACGGTACGTCGACCCGGATTTCGGCGACTTTCTCGTCATGAAGTACGCCGACGGCGGGACGCTCGCCGACTGGTTCAACACCCAGCCGGGACACGAAAACGGACTCCCGCTCGAGACGCTCCTTCCGATCTTCCGCCCGCTTGCCGAGGCACTCGACCACGCGCACCGAAACGGGATCCTTCACCGCGACGTGAAACCCAAAAACATCATGTTCATGGGCAAAACGCCGGTCCTGATCGACTTCGGCCTCGCCGCGCGTATTCGCCCCGAAAACGTGACGTCAAACACGCAGTCGTTCAGCCGTACCGACACGATGGCCCATTCCTCATCCGGCACGCCGCAGTACATGGCCCCGGAACAGATGGAAGGCAAATCGCAAAATGGCCGTACGGACCAGTACGCGCTGGCAGCTGTCCTTTACGAAATGCTGACCGGCACGCTTCCGTTTTCGGGCAACGTCGTGTCGATCGTTCTTCAAAAATCGCGTTTCGATCCGCAATTGCCGCAATTCGCTCCGCACGTGAACGCAGCCCTCGCCCGCGCACTTTCCTTCAACGCTGCCGACCGATTCTCGACGTGCGCGGAGTTCATCGACGCCCTGACCACACCGCTTTCTGAACCTGCTCCGAAATCGGTCCCGAAAACCAAAGCCTCGCATTTAGGCGTCGCTGTGTTTCTCCTTTTTGCTCTTTTTGCGGGGCTGATATTCATCAGCAGAAGCGGAGAAACGCCTGAAAATGGAGTCATTCCGGAGCCGGAGATCACGTCGATGGAAGAACAGCTCCGCGAAGCCGAAGCCGCCCGTCTGAAAGCGGAACAGGAAGCGCAGGAAAAGGCGGAGGCTGAAAAGCGGGCAAAAGAGGCGGAAAAGAAGGCGAAAGAAGCTAAAAAAACAGCGAAAAGTAAGCCGAAAACTTCCGAATCGGATCCGCCGCCCGTACCGCCGGAACCTGCCGTCCGCAAACCTGGCGAGCGCATGGTGAAGACCGTCGACGGCATCGAGTACGCCTTCCGCTGGTGTCCTGCGGGCACGTTCACGATGGGGAGTCCTTCCAGCGAGCCGGACCGGGACGATGACGAAATGCAGCACCGCGTGACGCTTACGCGTGGTTTCTGGATGCTTGAGACGGAA
>JAFQUP010000105.1 GCA_017408405.1 Thermoguttaceae bacterium | reverse complement strand
AGCCGTAGTAGACGTCGTCGATATAGTACGAGACAATATTGTCCTTCGTGTTGAAGACCATGGAAATATCCAGTTCCTGACCGGCGGAAACCGGCGTGTTTCCCGGACCGATGAAAGGATTCCGGTAGTCGTTGGCGCCGCTGGACGTCTTCGTAGAAGAATGATATTGGGAAATGGAGGATGTGTCGCGGCGCAGGAACCAGGAGTAGCCTTTCGACGTTCCGCGGATAGCGTCCGAAAACCCCTGCGCAAGAGCCACATTCACGCGGTCGCTGGTCAGCGAGGAAATGGTAAAATTCACGGCAAAACTGTCGCCGAGATCGATATTCCGCAGATCGTATTCCTTCCATCCGCTGTCGCTGCCCGTTCCAACATACGGACCGGCATCGGAAAGAAGGACGTTCTCGATGACGTCAGCATTTACCGGAAGACAGGCAGAAACGCCAAGTACCGAAAGGAGGGAACCCCCTAGAAATCTGGAAAAATTTCCGGCTGTTTTTCTGAATGAATTCTTCATAAATAAAATCCTGGCGGCATTTTATGCCGAAAAAAACCCGTTCACCAAAAACTTCGTTCACGGACAAAAATCTTCAACTTAAAAATAATATTATAATATGGTCAAATGCTTTGTCAAAAAAATTCAATGACGAAAAATGAATTTTTATAAAATTTCCGTAAAGATTTATGGATTTTTTAAACCAGGCAATTAAGTCTGAATTGGAATAATGTGTTATCGTGAGAACGATTTTCGTAAAACTTTTTATGAACTTCCAAACGCGAACGCAAAATTACGAAAGTCTGTTTTTTGAACGACTTGAATTTAGGGCCAGTCTTTAAAAATTTAAAATAAAAGCCCCATTCAGTTCGTGAGCTTCCCTGCTTCGTCTGAATGGAGCTTTTTGAGGAATAATTCTGAAATTATTCGGTAATTCGCTTTTCTCCGAATCTAAAGTCCGTATTTGAAGTATCGATTTCAGGTCATTTGAAAATTATCTCTTTAACTTCTTTTTTTCTCGCTGTTTCCACGATCAATAATCCGTGTTTCATTTCTGTTCCACGCTTTCAATGGTGATTTTTCGGCATTGTTTTTTTGTTCACGGTTCCGTGTTTAATTCCACATCGCGTCCTCTTTAACTTTGTGTCTCCCCGCTGTTTTTCTTTTTGTCGTCCCACACTATTACTATGGGAATAAGAGCACCCCAAATGCAAAGTTTTTTCCAGAAAAATTTCCAGATTTTTCAGAAAAAAATTAAAATGAGATAAGGCACGCTCAAGAGATTTAAAAATAGTCGTTTTATTTGTTTCAGAGTCTGATTTATTTGAAATTATTCCGGAAAAAATCCGCGCCTCACCCTTTACAAAAAGTTAAAAATCGGGTAAAATAAAAAGAAGTTTTTGTTTTATCATTCAATAATTAAGGTATGAACCATGTCCAACGACCCGAATCTTAATTCGAATCCGTCATCAAATCCGTCCTCGAACTCATCCGTTACTCCGTCTGCCGCTCCGCCAGCGTCTGAATACGGCGCGGAACAGATCTCGCATTTGAGTGACCTGGAACACGTGCGCATGCGTCCCGGAATGTATATCGCGGACACGACGACGCGTGGTCTGCATCATCTCGTTTATGAAGTAGTAGACAATTCCATCGACGAAGTGATGGCCGGTCACGCGACTCACGTGAACGTTACGATCAACACGGACGGTTCCATCACGGTTGAGGATAACGGGCGCGGCATTCCGGTCGAAATTTTCCCGGAATTGGGGATTTCCACTCTCGAAGGCGTCATGACGGTTTTGAAATTCGGCGGGAAATTTGGAGATGGCGCGTACACGACTTCGGGCGGTCTGCATGGTGTCGGCGTTACGGTCGTCAATTTCCTTTCCGAATGGTGCAGCTGCCAGGTTTGCCGAGACGGATTCATTTGGCAGCAGGAATACGAACGCGGTGTTCCGACCAGCGGCGTGGAAAAGATTGGAAAATCAGATCGAACAGGAACAAAAACTACCTTTAAACCAGACGCGGAGATTTTTCCTGAGATCAAATTTCAGTATACCACACTTTACCGCCGTCTTCAGGAGCTTGCTTTCCTGAACAAAGGCGTCCGAATCAATTTCAAGGATAATCGCACCAATGACGGCGACTCTTTCTATTTTGAACGGGGAATCGAGGAATTTGTCGAATATCTCAATCGGGCCGCGCAGCCTCTGCATTCAGATGTTATCAATATCAAAGGCGCGTTAAACGGCGTTGAATGGGACATCGCGCTCCAGTACACCGACGATTACACAGAAAATGTTCATTCCTACGTGAATAATATTAATACGGTAGAAGGCGGAACGCATGTCTCCGGATTCCGCGCAGCTCTTACCCGCTCCATGAACCGATATGGCACGAAAGAAGACCTTTTCAAGAAAATGACGCCATCCGGAGAAGATTTCCGGGAAGGCATTACGGCCGTCATTTCTCTCCGTGTTCCAACCCCGCAGTTTGAGGGACAGACGAAGACGAAACTCGGCAATGGTGAAGTGGAAGGGATTATTTCCGGAGCGGTCTATGAATTCATGATGGATTACTTTGAGCATAATCCAACCAATGCCCGAACCCTCATTCAGAAGAGTATTCTTGCGGCAGACGCTCGCGAAGCGGCAATACGTGCCCGAAAGGCGGTGCGTGAACGCAAGGAGGTACTTTCCGCCGGAAGTTTGCCCGGTAAATTGCTGGACTGCACAAGCCGCGATTACGAAAAATGCGAACTTTACCTGGTGGAAGGTGACTCGGCAGGAGGAACCGCGGAAGGAGGGAGAATGCGCGAATTTCAGGCGATTCTTCCCTTGCGCGGAAAAATCATCAACGCGTACAAAGCGCGCGAAGATAAAGTTCTGGCCAATCAGGAAGTGCGCAGCATGATTTCTGCCATTGGAACAGGATTTGGCGATGATATTAATCTTGAGAAACGCCGGTACAATAAAATCATCATCATGACAGACGCCGACGTTGACGGTTCTCACATTCGGACGCTGCTTTTGACATTCTTTTACCGCCAAATGTACGACCTGATTAAAGGCGGATTCGTTTATGTCGCTCAGCCTCCGCTTTTCAGAATCACGCAAAAGAAAAAGGTCTCTTACGTCCAGACAGATGAAGAGCTGAAAACGATGCTGCTGTCAAATGGTCTGAAGGATTCTGTTTTTGATCCAATGGACGGACGAATCATTGAGGGCGAGACTCTTCAAAAGCTGACCCGTATTCTGGGGTCGCTGGAAGATTCGATCAGCATGCTGGAACGGCGCGGAATCAATCTCAAAAACCACGCGGATCTTCAGGACCCGGTGACAGCGAAACTGCCGGTTCTTCACGCTTTCCATGGCACTCAGGAATTCTGGTTCCATGACCACGCCGCGGTAGAACAGTTCGCGGAGAAATTTGAGAAAGAAAATCATGTTGAACTGGACATCCAGTACGGAGGCCATCTCCGCACGGAGGAGAATATCCCGGAAGAATCGGAAGGGGGACAGGATGAGAATTCCGTGAAAAAGATCTCCTTCCCGGTTATGGAAATCCACGAGGTTCGTTCAATCAATAAACAGCTCCTTGAACTTCGCGCGCTTGGTTTTGAGGTGAATTCGCTCATTCCGCAGCAGAGAACCGGTCTGGAAGGCAATCGTTACGAATTGCGGTTTGGTGAAAATACGGTCGGAATCAATGATTTGCGCGGTCTTTTACCTGCCATTCGTCACGCGGGAGAAAAGGGCCTTCAGATTACCCGTTTTAAAGGACTCGGCGAAATGGACGCGGAGGAAATTCGAGACACGACCCTTGATCCGGCACAGCGGACGATGGTTCAGGTGAAACTTGAGGATGCCGCCGCCGCGGATGATCTGTTCCGCATTCTGATGGGTGAAAGCGTTGAACCGCGACGTGAGTTCATCGAGAAATACGCTCTGGAAGTCACGAATCTCGACGTTTAAACAGTTTAGCATGAGCCAGCGGAGAATATTTCCGCTGGTTCTCATCACTTTCCTCCGTTTTTAGGAAGTTGAGAAAACTTCCGTAAAGCTGGTTTCTCTCTGGGATGAATTTCCATGAAATTTTTTTCCGTTATTTTTTTACTGATCTGTTCAAACACTTTCATGTCTTTTGCGTGGTACTCGCATCTGAAGACCCAGCCGAACGCGCCGCTTTGGCTGGTGGTTCTTCTTTCATGGGGCATTGCTCTCTTTGAGTACTCACTCATGATTCCCGCTAATCGGATCGGAAGTCAATTTTTGACGCTGCCTCAGCTTAAGATACTTCAGGAAGTCGTCAGTTTAAGTGTTTTCGTGCCTTTTCTGCTGCTCTATATGCGGAAACCAATTTCGTGGAATTACCTTTGGGCTTCTCTCTGCATTTTGGGGGCAGTCTTTTTCATTTTCCGCGATAAAATGGAGATTACCTGAAAATGCCTGAAACGGTATCGGAAGCTCCCTCTTCACGAATGTCTCGACTGGAAGCTCTGCGAGAGCGTTTGGCAAATATCGGGTATGAATATGAAAATCAGCTTGGACCTGCCGAACGTTCCCGAATTGGTCTTTTTTACACGCCGTTGGATATTGCGTCTCGAGTGGTTGAAAAAGCACTCCAACCGTTTCTTTTTCATCAGGATGGAACTCCAAAATCTTACTCCGAGATCCTTGAACTCCGTATTTTTGACCCCGCACTTGGTTCAGGCATTTTTTTATTGGAAGCCTGTTTCCAGCTGACCCGTTTTTTGGACAAGCAGGGATTTTCAAGCCCGGAGATACCTGGGATGATCGCCCAAAACTGTCTTTTTGGAGCAGACATTGATTCTCAGGCTGTTCAGATCGCTTGCGATTCTCTTCGGGAATTCACCGACCTTTCGAAAGAATTTCTTTCCGCGGATCCATTTATTCCGGAAAAAAATCTTTTGTGCTCGGACAGTCTGAAACTTTTTAACGATAAGGCGGAATATTTGAGAAGTGAAAACTTTCCAGATTCCAAATTTCCCCAAAATGGCTTTGACATTGTGCTTGGCAACCCCCCATTTCTTGGCGGCCGTAAAATCCGCCGTGTTTTGGGAGACGAATACTTTGACTTTCTAACACGACAATTCACTCAACACGGCAGCGGCAACGCGGACCTTTGCGTTTATTTTTTTCACCTGGCTGAAAAAATTCTGCGGCCAGGAGGAGTTTGCGGGTTCATCGCGACTAACACAATTTCGGAAGGCGATTCAAGAAAGAGTGGACTGGACGTTCTTTTGGCAAAAGGAGCGAGAATTTTTTCAGTAGAATCTTTTCCATGGACCGGAAGCGCGGCCGTTCACGTCACGGCAATTCATCTCCATTTTCCGAAAGGAACCGCCTGCTCCACTCTCACGCCAATACTTCACGGAAATCCGGTACGGAAAATATTTGCCTCGCTTAAACATCTGGATCCTCAACGCACGGCCCATTCTTTTCCTGAAAATGAGAATCTCTGCTACCAAGGCTGCGTTTTGGCCGCAAAAGGATTTATCCTGACTCCTGAAGAAACGAAACGGCTTTGGGAAATGGATGAAAAATATCAAGAAGTCGTTCTTCCATATTTTACGGGGGATGATATTTTTTCAGCTCCTGATCCAATGAAAATTTCGCCTCGCAGATTCGTGATTGCCTTTGGGAGTCGAACATTGGAGGAGTCTGAAGAGTTTCCGGAAGCACTAAAAATCGTTCGGGAAAGAGTCTGGCCCATTCGAAAGGAGGCACGAAGAAAAGCTCATCGGGACTATTGGTGGCATTTCGGCGATAAAAGACCAACCTTAATGAGAATCATCAGAGAGCGAAATTTAGAAAATTTCATTATCCAGACTCGTCATTCAAAATTTCTTTCACCCGTTCGAGTTCCAACGGATGCCATTTATTCTGAATCAACGATCATTTTCCCAACGGATTCGGCAGAACTACTGGCCGTACTCAACAGCTCAGTTCATGAAATTTGGGTTCGTGAAACCAGTAGTTCCCTCGGAAATGAACTACGCTACTCTCCAACGGATTGCTTCAATACCTTTCCACTTCCTCCTCTGAAAAAAGCCCCAATGACTTGGGATAAGCGACGCTGGGAAGTTTGCCGAGCACTAAATTGCGGATTAACGGCATTAATGAATCGAATTCATGATCCGAAAGAATTGAACCCTGAAATTCTGAAATTGCGTGATTTATTCATCGCGAATGATTCAGCTGTTCTCGCGGCATACGGCTGGACAGACCTTAACGCGAAACGTGAATTCCGCGAAACTCCGCGCGGAATTCGTTTTGAACTTTCAGAGTCAGTTCAAATGGAAATTTTAGTTCGTCTGACAGAATCTTCAAATTTTCGCATTCTTTATTCGTGACTCTGATTCCGAAGTTCAAGAAGTTTCTGCACTTCATCAAAGCAGCGGGACGCCACATTATTCTGCTCCCACCAATCAAATGGTTTGAAATAAAGTTCCGGATATGAATCTTCCTCTTCGCCAACTCCCACATCAATTTCCGCTTCAGAACTTCCTGTTTCAAATCCAGTCAGAAACCATTCATCCGTGACAAATGCCCAACGGTCATTTTCCGCGATAATCTGAATACTCTCACGATACTTGGCCTCAGGAGAATTCGCCTCAAGAATCTTTTGAAAATCGCTGGCAGTTACCAATGCCGTACTCCGTGTCGCGGCAAAGCCCGATACCGAAAAGCGGATCCACCAGGGAAGCTGAACCTCCGAAGAATAAAGTCTAAGGTCATCTTTCGGCAGTTCTCCGCTTGTTCCCATGACGGCCAAGACATGAGAACGAACCAAGTCATTCCGTAGCCACGAATCAAGTGCGTCCAACTCCCAATCCTGAAAGTGAATCCAGACGAGTCCGGTTTCAGATAAACCAAATTTTTCCTCCAAAAACTCGGGAGAGGCAAAAAAATCTTTGGAAACGACCGTTTCTCCAGCGTCAAAAAAATCCGGAGCTTCAAAAGGAAGATCCGAAAGAAATATCTTACCTCCGGAAAAACGTTCAGCAGAAAAATCGAAGGCCTCCCAGAATTGAAAAAGGGTTTCAAGGCCATCTGCCCGCGAACTGTACGCCCTGTCAAAAACCGTACTTTCCAGAGTCAGAGCATCCAGCCCCGGCGTTTTTTGTGTTTTGTTTCCGTAGGCCCCTGGAAGATAAACTGGAAACTGTTCAAGGGTTAAAATAATCTGCATTTTTCAAGAATCAGGCTTTCAGTAAGGTTCAAAGAAAAAGCAGGAACGCACGGAACACCCTGCTCTCGCTCTTTTTAAATTTTAATAAGCTTTTGCCAATTTCACGACCGATTTGGTTAATTTCTCCGCCTCTTTTTTGGTTTCAGCCTCCGCAAAAATCCGGATGACAGGTTCCGTATTACTTGGACGAATGAGCAACCAGCTCTTTTCCCAAGACAGACGCAGACCATCCTCTTCGGCAATCTCCGCTTTGGAATACTTCGCCTTCACGTCTTCGTAGAGTGAATCGAGGCACTGAATCGGGAAGTCCGCTTTGGCCTTCGCGATCGCATACTGGGGGAGTTCCGCCGCTAATTCACTCACTTTCTTTCCCGTACGGGCCATGAGATCCAGAATCAATGCCATTCCGAGAAAACTGTCACGAACGAAACCAACCTTCGGATGGATCGGGCCTCCATTGCCTTCACCGCCGAAAATAGCTTTGGTTTCAATCATTTTGTCCACGACATTCGCTTCGCCAACAGCACTCATGAAATATGGGTGTCCAAATTCTTCCGCAAGATCACGAGTCATCATACTCGTTGAGCAGTTCGTCACGACAGCCCCTTTTTTCCCCGCCATAAAAATATTTTTCGCGCACAGTGCCACGGTGCACTCTTCACCAACATATTTTCCGTCCTCAGCTAAAATCGCGAGACGATCCGCGTCCGGGTCCTGGCAAAATCCAATATCCGCGCAATTTTCAGTCACTAAAGCGCAAATATTTTTAAGATTTTCTTCGGTTGGTTCCGGCGTGTGAATAAATTTTCCGTCAGGTTTTTCAGAAGCGTTTGAAAAAATCAGCCGACACCCCAAACTTTTCATCAAAACAGGTGCCAAAACACTTCCTGAACCATGATTCGAGTCAAGAAGGACCGTAAACGCGCGTTTTTTGATTGCTTTTACGTCAACCAGTTTCAGAATGGCATCAACATGCGGTTTTTGGAAAACGGCGGGCTTCGGCAGAGTTTCTTTCTGCCCGCTCTCATTCTCATCCTCTTCTTCAAAATTAGGATCAAGAGTGAATCCATCTTCCTTCAAACGCTGATAGTATATTTTGACCTTTTCTCCACTGGCCTTTGGGAGCACTCGCCCTTCTTCATTAAAGAGTTTCAGCCCATTCCACGGGTTTGGATTATGGCTGGCAGTAATTTGAATTCCCGCCGGAACTTTCATATGGCGAATCATGAACCCAAGAGTCGGAGTGGCTGCGATTCCAATATTCAGAACGTTAACTCCAGCCGCTTTCAATCCGCGTTCAACCTCTTCCGCAATCCATTGACCACTTTCCCGACCGTCAGAGGCAATGAGAAACGTTTTTCCTTCCACGCCGCCAGAGTCACGATTTTGAATACGCAAAAAACTCGCGAAAGCAAAGGCATAGCATTGGACAACTGCCGGCGTCAGAGAATATCCAACCTGTCCGCGTAATCCGGAAACAGAAATGATTAAAGGAACTTCCTTCTTTTTTCTCATATTATGGCTCAAAATCTGCTCAAAACATTAAAAACACAAAATACGTTAATGACAAGCGGATTCCACAAGGTAAAAATTTGAAAGAATCTTCATTTTAAAACTCTTTCAAAGAATTTTACGCATAAAAATCAAGACGTGCATTCAAAGTCTCTCTGCCTGCATGGGAACTTAACTACCCGTTGATTCGGTTTCCACCTGTCGCCACCCACTAAAGGGACCTTTACGGACAGGGTACTTTTCTCCGAAATGATTCTGCAAAAAGCGGAGACGCTGAAAGCACGTCACGTTGAAGTTTTTGTTTCGGCGCCCTTCGTCGCCCTAAAATAAACAAAACGGTATTTGCTGAATGATTAAAAATCAGTCTCTCTTGATAATATCTCCTGATTCAAAGAATTTGAAAAACAAACAAAAACTTTTTCCGGGATACTGAAAAATCAGCATCCCACTCGAACAGGAGTGGAGCGAACTCGTTGGATTTTCATGAAAGGCTCCTTTCATTAAATTTTGCGGAACATAAATTTGAACCGAATGACGAGTCAGATAAAAATCAACCTCCTTTTATTTATCCGACAGTCAAAAACCAACTGATTCTTCCCAAAACCGCCAGTTATTGGGGATCCTTTCACCTTCCCCATCGAAACGCACAGACTTTCGTGGAGTTTATTTTTCTTTGGAGTCTAAATAGGCCGCCGGTTTCCCGTACGTAGGAGATATGTTCAATGGACTCCGACAGAGAAGGAAAGTCTGTGGTTCGGAACCTCAAAAAGAGTGAAAAGTTAATTTTGATTCGTTCGTTTAACCTTTATTCAGGCATATTACCGAAGCAACGCTGAATTGGGACTTTCCCGGGAACAGTCCCGGAATCGCTCTCGGGGAAACATTCGACCCGTTTAGGCGATTCCCGCAAACTACGGACGATTCATGAATACGAAATCAAAATTTCAAATCTTCTCTACTCAGGTTTCTCTAATTTTCATATCGTCAGAAAAGTGCTCTTCCTATTTGTTTTTTTAGACTTTTTTAGGAAAAAAACTTTTTTTAACGACAGAAAAACGGTTGATTGAATTTTGCCTGAATTGACGATTTTCCAACTTCGCGCAAACGGGGAAAAACTTTTTCAGGTCTTCCTTCAACATAATTAGTATGACATATTTTTTTCAAAAGTCAAAGGGGGGAAAAGAGTAGAAGATGAAAAAACTTTAAAAAAGTAAAAAAATTTCTTTTAAAATCCCGAAAAAGGGCTTTTTATCGTTTTCTTCAATACAAAATACCAAAAAAACCTCTTGATTTAAAATTTTGAGACTCAAAAAGTGGGAATTTCTGTCTTGAGTTCGAGAATTTAAAGTTGAAGCCCCAATTTTAATCTTACCTTAAGAAATATAAATTGAAAATGGATTTTAAAATTGATGAACTTTTATCTGACAAGAAAGACGTAAATTGGAAATTTAGGCGATTTGAATCTTCTTCTTTTCAAAAAATTTAGTTTTTTTTGTCGAAATCTTTTCGCAGGCCCTTTTCGATTTTTTATTTTGGAGTATTCTATTAGGGAGAAAATTATGGAGAGTTTGAATCCATTTTGGTTTATTTTCAGGTTTTTACTTCCTTTTTGAATTTTAAGAGAGTTCCGATGCTCAAATGCGCCGTCATTTCACTTGGATGTCCCAAAAATCTGGTCGACAGTGAACAGATGCTTGGGCTTCTTCAGCAACATTCGGTCAGCCCCTGCCTTGAAGTGGAAGAGGCGGATATCGTGATCGTGAACACATGCGGATTTTTGGCTGCTTCCCGCGAGGAGGCACTAGATAATATTCGTGAGATGGAAACCCTGCGGATGGATCCGAATTCTCCGCTCCGGTGCCTGATTGCTGCCGGGTGTCTCGTAACACGCGACAAGGAGGAACTCATCGCGAGCTGTCCAAAAGTAGACGCGTTTCTGGATGTTTTTTCCAGAGATTCCGTTTTGGAGGCGGTTGGGAAAATTTTTCCTGAAATCCTAAGCCCAATATTACGGGAAAATGTCTCGCGGGACTCAAATTTCAAGCTCATTTCTGAAAAGCAGGAGGATAACAGCGTTGAAAATGACCAATCTTTCGAAAAACTTCTTCCGCAGAGTATTAAAGGAACCGCGGACCTGAATTCAAAAATCTGTTTGCCGGGGAACAATTCAGAAAACTATTCCTTGCCAGTCATTGAGAAGACAGAACCTATTGGCGAAACATATTATGAGAAGATGTCAGGGATCGCGTCGGATCCGCATCGTTTTCCACTCCTTCCGCCGCACATCGCGTATTTAAAGATCGCGGAAGGCTGCGACCGCCGGTGCGCGTTTTGCGCCATTCCGAATATCCGGGGAAGGTTCAGGAGCAAGCCAACGCGGGAAATCCTGGAAGAAGCCCGGAGGCTGGCTGCTCAAGGAGTGAAAGAAGTGATTCTGATTGCTCAGGAAACGAGTCGTTACGGAATTGATCTTCGAAATTCGGACGGAACGCGAACAGAAGATACGCTGGCGAATCTTTTGAGACTTTTGAACGAAATTGACGGGATTCGATGGATTCGCGTTCAATACCTTTACCCGCAAGATTTCAGCGAAGAACTCGTGTCGGCTTTCGCGGAAACTCCCAAAGTCGTTCCGTATGTTGACATGCCGCTCCAGCACATCAATGACCGAATCCTTCGGGCCATGCGCCGTTCGGCTGGACGGGAGGAAACGATTGCGCTTTTGACTCGTTTAAGGGAACGAATTCCTGAACTGGTCATCCGAACAGCGTTTATCGCTGGTTTTCCGGGTGAGACAAAGGCTGAATTTGAGGAATTGCTGGCATTTTTAAGAAAACAGAAATTTGAGCGTGTGGCGGTTTTTCAATTTTCTCCGGAAGAAGGGACTCCAGCCGCGGAAATGGAGAAGCAGGTTCCCGAAAAAATTTCTCTTAAGAGAACCAATGATTTGATTTTGACACAGAAAAGGATTTCCGCGGAATGGACTCGAAAACAGCTCGGAAAAACGATGGAAGTCCTTCTTGATGCGGAAACTGAAGAAGAGGGCGTATTTTTAGGGCACTCACCTTTTAGCGCGCCAGACATTGACGGAGTGGTTTATGTCTCGGCAGACGAGGGTTTCCCTGAAACGTTGGAAGTCGGTGAATTTTATTTATGTGAAATCATAGACTGCGACGAGTACGATCTTTACGCGGTACCCTTAAAAAAAATAAATGAGTAAGGAAAGCGAAAAATGTTCGTGGAGACATTTAAACGATATCGAATGGAGATTGACCTAAGACGCCGTTCATTTTCAATACCAGAATTGCCGGAAGGATATTTTTTTGAAAAATGGAGTCCGGCACTCCTGGAAGCGCACGCGACTGCGCATTACTTGAGCTTTCGCGATGAAATGGACGCGCGTCTTTTCGATAATTTTCGTACTTACCGAGGCTGCCGGCGAGTAATGGAGAGTATTATGTCCAGAGCGAATTTTCTGCCGGACGCGACCTGGCTGATTGTTTATCAGCCGAAAAACGCCTATTTTACGGAATACTGTGCCTCAATTCAAGGGTTGGTTACTCCCTCAGGAATGGGGGCCATTCAAAATGTCGGTGTCGCTCCGCGCCATCGCGGAAAAGGATTGGGACACGCCCTGCTCCAGGCGGCTCTTAGCGGCTATCAACGCTTTGGATTAACTCGCGCTGACCTGGAAGTTACGGCCGCGAATGAACGCGCTCTTCACCTCTATCATTCGGAAGGGTTCCATATCGTTCAGTTCTTTGAACGGGCCGCTTCTTCTCGAAGGAGAAAAAGCAATGGATAAAAATTCACTGGACAAAAACAAATTCCCCGATCCTTAATTATCCTTTTCTTTATCCCTTTAAATCAACGAAAAAACTGAAAAACATTCCAAAAGTTTAATTTAACCGCCCGCTCGAAATCTTTGAGGCAAAGCAGATCCCTCTGGACAAAAATCTTTAAATATGGTAGAATAGAAAAATATGTCTGTTTGCCACATTTGGTGTTCATTTTATTTTTAATAAATTTTTGAGTCCAGTCATGTCGGAAGAATTTCGTTCACCTTTCCTTTCCTCGTCATTTGAGTCGGAAAATTGTCAGAATCCGCAAACTGTCCCTGCCTCGGGAGCGCATACGGTCCACGTTCCCGTAATGCTGCGGGAAATCATGGAGGCATTGAATCCTCGGCCGGGACAAATTATCGTCGATGGCACATTGGGCGGCGGCGGACATACCCGGGCACTGGCAGAACGCGTAGGAAAAAATGGCTTGGTCATTTCACTGGATCGCGACCCAGGAGCAATTGAACGCGCGGAAAAGGTGCTTAAAGGATTGCCAATCATTCTGGCTGAGAGTAATTTCAGTGAACTTCAGGAAGTACTGGATGAAATTAAAGTCGGAAAAGTTGACGGGATGATGCTTGATCTTGGTCTCTCCAGTGATCAGCTGGCAGACCGTGAACGCGGATTCAGCTTTAACGCGGACGGACCGCTTGATTTGCGCTTCAATACGAACGAAGGAAAACCCGCGCATCATCTGGTGAACACCATGAAAGAAGCGAATCTGGCGGATCTCATCTTTGAGTATGGAGAAGAACGTTTCAGTCGGCGTATCGCTCGAAAAATCTGCGAAGTTCGCCGCGAAAAACCAATTCGGACTGCCTGTGAACTGGCGGAAATTGTCCGCCGATGCGTTCCTCGTTCGCCGCATGAAACGATTGACCGAGCCACCCGAACTTTTCAGGCATTACGAATTGCCGTAAATGGAGAACTGCAAGCTCTCGAAAAAATTCTAAGAGAAATTCCATACTGTGTCAAACCTGGAGGACGAGTTGCGATACTTAGTTTTCATTCACTTGAAGACAGAAGAGTAAAAGATGCGTTTCGTGAAAAAAATTGTTATCGAATCATAAATAAAAAGCCGATAGTAGCTGATACGGAGGAGATTGAACGCAACCCGCGTTCCCGAAGTGCGAAATTAAGGATTGCTGAAATCGTAGAGGAGTGAGCCCGTGGGAAAGAAAAATCGAAATAAAGGCGGTCGGCGAGACAAATATGACGATATGTTTGCGGACGCTGGCGGTAATGACTATGACGATTACCAGGACTACATTCGGGATGAGGACTACCAATACTCCTATCAAAGCGAGATCGACAGCGCGGAATTCGTAGACATTGGCGAAAACGCGGATGACGACGAAAATAACGACGAAGATGGCAATGAGAACGATGGAAACGAATGGAGATACTCCAAAGAAACTCCTGATAAAAAGCCATCCATTGAGCAGAAAAAAACGGAGGCAGAAGCGGCTCTGAAAGAAGAAGCGGCTCAAACTTCAGCCTCGCCGAAAGTAAAATCCATGGCATCGGAAGAACGGGAAGCCTGGGATTTAGTTCGGGAAAAAACGGATGAGAAAAAAAATGACGCGGAGGAAAAACCGAAGGGACCGGGCATCTTCGCGAAATTAACAGGAAGCCTGGCCGGTCTGTTCAGGAAAAAGGCAGGAAATACGCAGGAAAACGCGGATGGCGAGAACTTGAAAAGTGAGCAGCCTGCGGAAAAGGAATCCGGGAAAGATTCTGAGACAAATAAAGAAAAAGATGAAAAGGAGCAAAAAAAGCCAAATACCGAAAATGTGAACGAAACTCCCGAAACGGAAGAAGCCCCAAAATCGGGAATCTTCAAGAAATTATCGTTCATTGGGGGTAAAACTTTTTCGGCAGGAAAGGCGGTTGGAAAAAAGATCGCCAAAATGAGTAAATCGCTTTTAACCCGAAAGAAAAAACTGAAAGAAGAGGAAGAAACACTTTCAGAATCTGGTGCGCAATCGGAAAACACACTGCCGACAGAAACAAACACGGAAAAAAATACAGAAAAAAAAGAAACGCCCCCAAAAACAGAAAACGGTGTTCCGGGTGTTCCGGACAAAACGCCTGAAGAAGAGGCTCGGGAAAAGAGAAAGACTTATCTCATTCTGGGAGCTTCCACGGTCACGGCTGCGCTTTTGCTTTTGATTGCCGGCATCCTTTGGCTCGTATCCGAAACTGGCGGTGGAGAGAAAAAAACCGCGCAAAAATTGGATTCCGCCTCAACGGAAATTCCAAATGAAACTGCGCTGGCAGAACAAGAATCCGGTCCTGAATTTTCTGACAATTCAGCGGACCTGAGTATTCCGGAGACAGAAAGTTCAGAGCTTCTTCCCGCGACGAAAGAGAAAACGGAATCAGATTTGGGCAAATCAGAACTTCCCGATATTCCTGAAACGCTTTTGGATTCTTCGGAGACTGAGCAAACGAAAGAATCGGCAGATTCCACAGGTTTGGATATTTCGAATCCGCCAGAACTTTCCATGGACGAACCTTCGGCAACAGAAAATAGCCTCAAACAGGAACTTGACGGCATTGGCGCAGGAACTGAAACGGCTCTTGACGCGCTTGAAATCTCAAATGGTTCCTCCGAGAAACCGGCGGATGACAATATTCCGGCCGTCGAGGAAGAAAATCCACTGGCAGCCTTGGCCGCTGAAACCAAAATATCGGCAGAAGATGAAATATCAGACGACACGACTGTCGGGGAAATTCTCGACAAAGAGCCGGAGAATGAAACGGCAACATTAAATGATACTGCCGAAAATACTTTGAAACAGCCTCCGGAAGACGCTGAAAAAACATCTGACGAAGAAACGGATGACCCTTTTGCGGAACTCGCTATTTCGGATAATCCTGACGAAAACCGTTCGGCAAACGATCTTTTGGACACTCTTCCCGCGGCGGAAACCAATTCCCCAAACGCGGAGTCAGAAAAAGCACTTGCCTCCACGGACCTTCAGGATTCTTCCAATCCGGATTTTGTTTCCCTGGAGCCTACTCTGGCCACTAACGGAGAAAGAGAACCTGTTCCAGATTCACTCCAGACCCCTGATGGAATCTCTTCCGGATCAAATGTTGAGGGCTGGGAAGAGTCAACAGAAGAGGACCCCGTCTCACCATCCGTCGCGGAAATAGAGCAAATTCCATCTCCCCAAGAAAAGAAAGACACGGATTCTCTAAATGGAGACGTTGCCGAAGAAAACAATTTATCCGTGCCGGAACCTGCGCTGGAATTGGATGAACTAAGTACAGAGGAAAATACCGAGCTGAATACTGAAGAAAAAGCTGAAAAGAACGTGGATACCCTGGAAACTCCGGAAACAGATTCCGCTCTTTCCATGGAAGAAACGCCCGTTTCGCAAGAATCGGATTCTTTGCTGGCGCCTCCCGCATTAGGAAATTTGGCTCCGGAACAGGAAAAAATTTCTGAAGATCCTTTGGCGGAACTTGACGAACTCTCATTGGAAACTTCTGATGAGCCGACAGGAGTATCTTCTGAACCTGGTGAACTTTCAGCTGGAAATTCAGATGAAAGTTCCGCAAAAGATGAAATGCCTTTGAAAAACGAGCTGACCGCGGAATCTGAAAACAAAACAACGGAAACAGAAAGCGGAACAGATCCTTTAACCGGGTTGGATATTAGTGATCCTTTAACCGATGATTCCGCTGAAATTTCAGAACCCCTAAATCCTGAGGAAAATTCATCCGAGGAAACCTCGAATAATCTTTTCTCAACATCAAATGAACCATCTCAATCGTCAGAAATGACGCCGGAAAGTCCTTTTGACGGAATACTTACTCCTGAAAGTGAAGGCTCAAATAGCAAGATTGGGGGGGTGGATGATTTGGAGAACATAAACAAAAACGGGGATTTGTTGATTCCGCAAAATGCACAAAACTCGCAATTTGATTTAAATTCGGAAATAAAAGAAAGAAAAGAAAACGACACAAAAAAAACAAACAGCGCAAAGAATACCAAATATTCCAGTTACATAGTACTTGAGGGTGACACATATCGGGAAATTTCCGAAAAATTTTACGGATCCCCTGCATACAAAGAGGCACTTGCGCGGTATAATAGTGACGTTGTTCCTGATTCGAACAACCTGAAAACGGGAATGACTCTTCAGATTCCGGAATTGGAATTTTTGCGGAGCTGTTTTCCAACACTCTGCCCTCAATCCGCGCAAGTTGTTTATGTTCCGTCGGAAGGTTCCAACGAGGCGCAAACGATTCAATTTTACGTAGTTGAAAAAGGAGACACGCTTTCTGAACTCGCGGAACGGATTTTAGGAGACGCTTCCCGTTGGCCGGAAATTTATCGGCTGAACAGTGAAAAGATTCAGGATCTGGACATTCTGCCGGCTGGCGAGAAACTTCAGATTCCTGTCGAAAATTCCGATACGCCCTCCAAATTCTGGAAATAGGCGAAGGTGGAAAATTTTTGTGAGCGCAGCTCATTAATTTGAGAAAGAAACAGAAATACGAGATGAACTATTCGCAATACTGCCAAAAGTGGCTGAATGTGGAAATTCCGGAAGATCGTACTCCCAATTACTATGAAATTATTGGGGTAACCGAAGCGGAGCCGAATTTGAAAAAGATTTCCCAAGCGGTGGATTCCGCTTTAACTCGCCTTCAGGGGTCGGAAAAGGCCTCTGAAGCACCTGAAGCCTTTGCCTTTCTGGCTCATCAGGTCTTAAACGCGCGGCATGTTTTACTGGATCCCGCTCTGAAATTCCAATATGACACAGAACTTCTTCAAGAAAAAGGAATCAGTGTCTGGAAAAGTCATCGTCGGGCAACCCTGAAGGAACGAATCCGCCAGTTTGGATTTATTGGAGTCGCCCTGCTCCTGGGGATTGTCGTCATGTTCATGATGGGTATGTCAGTGGAGCGTAATCCTGATGGTTCGATCATTTTCCGGGCGGAGGCCAAGGTTCAAGCCGCACCGCCATTCACGGTGCCTCTGACAGGATTGGTCTACCGACCGTCATTTGCGTCGGATTTTCGGGAAGATGGATACCTCGTTGAGATTCGCGGGCAAGCGAATGAAACCACAGCGGTTGCTCAAGCTGAAACGGTTTCCTTACCTTCTGCTGGAAATTCAGAAGAAGGCAGCGGCGGAAAAATGCCCCAAAAAAATGAAGATGCCGCACTTGAAACGCTTGAAGATGAATTTAACGCCCTGATTCCGGATGGAATGGCCTTAAATGTCGCGGAAAACGAAACGAATGAAGAAAAACCGGTTGAGAAACAGCCTGAAGACGAATGGGATGCTCTGTTGCCGGAAGGAACAGAACTGGCGAGTGACATTCAAGACCAAAATCCGGATGAAACACTGACCAATTCAACGAATCAGAACACTCGTTTCCAAAGTCCGCTTTATGGAAGAATCACCCCCAATGGAGAGGCTTCCGAAAAAAATCGTAAAGGAACCGAAGAACAGTCCCTTTCCATTTCTGAAAATATCAAGGAAGAACCAATTGAGAGCGGCGTGAATTCGACAACCTCTCAAATAGCGAATGAGGAGTCTGTTTCAAGTGAAAAAGAAAGTTCAGCGGTATCACTCACCAATGACGCTGGAAAGGATTTTTCCCCGCAGATGATTTTGGAGCTTTTGAGTAAAGCTCACGAAAAAATTGATAAAAACGATCCGAAAGCGGAACTTCTCTTTTCTGTTGTCCAGGGGCAGACATACTTGGAAGTAATGAACCGGGTCCGAGAAGATTCTTTGATTCTGGAACCAGATTTCCTGGAAGAATTTACGTCCCACGTTTTGGAAACTGCGACGAATCTTGCGTGGGGTAAATACTTTGATGATGCCTTCAACCTCTGCGATTCGCTCAGTGAAATGGGAGTCCAGAACGCGTTTTCAGAAGAGACTCTGGAAATTATTGAGGAAAGAAAAACGAAGCTTCTGAAATATCAGGAATGTTACGAAAATTCCCTGAAGATCGAGGAAATTCTGAAGGAAAATCCAGATGATCCCGGAGCGAATGGCAGTTACGCAATGTGGCTCTGGCTGGAATCATCAAGTATCGAGAGTTCTCTTCCGTACCTGATAAAGTCAAAACAGCCTTTCATCAGCCGTGCCGCTCAATTTGAATTGAAGAGTCAGGAAGCCGGAAACGCAGAAAAAGACGAATATCTTCTTAAAGCAGGAGATCTTTGGTGGGAAGTTTCCACCAAAATGAATGATAAGTTCAGAAAAAATCTTGTAGAAAAGCACGCCAAAGGTTTTTACCGAAAAGCGGATTCCGCGTTACTTTCAGACGAACAGAAAGTTCGTTTGAACGAAGAAACCCCGGAGCCTCAAAAATAGAAAGAAATTGGGCAATATTCAGTTTTTCCCTGATTTAACAGAGGATAAAACTGATTAAGGTTGAGAAAAGATCTCGAACCTCAGAGATATTAAGACCAAGCAAAAAACAGGCTGAAAACAAAACGCAAAACGTTTTTCTGTTTTCAGTCTGTTTTGCGTCAAAAATCACACTTGCTTTTCCTTTGAAAAAATTTTGTCTCCCCCCCTTGAAAAAAAAGCAGATTATGGTAAACTTTACGTAAGCATAGAAGATATGTGCCGGAGTGGTGGAATGGCAGACACGATGGACTCAAAATCCATTGTCAGCAATGACATGTGGGTTCGACTCCCACCTCCGGTATTTCGCACCGTGTTGAGAAGCTGAAGGTTTTTCAACACTATTTTTTTGTCAGCCGCGGTGTGTGAAGCTTTTTGCTTGAAGCGCACAGTAACAGGGAATCCGGTGAAAATCCGGAACGGTTGTCGCCACTGTTATCGAAAGCCGTCTCGACAGTTTGATCAGATTGATTTTGTGAATGTGCTTTGCGTATGATTTTCGCGGAGAGATTTTTGGTATTTTGATCTGTCTTTTCACTTTCGGGTAATGGTATTTTGAATATCAAATCTGGAGTTCTGTATCCCAATGACCATTGCCGTAATTCGGTGAGAAGGTCCGATATTCAAATCGAGAGTCAGGAGACCTACCGCCGGCTGTTCCGGATTTTGCCGCGGCATTTCGGCAATGTCAAGGTTTTGCTCTTTAGGATGGATCTGTTGTCATGTTCGGAAAACATCAGGTTCGAAACGCGTTTACGCTTGTTGAGCTTTTGGTCGTTATCGCGATTATTGGAATGCTCATGGGGCTGCTTTTGCCGGCGGTTCAAATGGCAAGGAGCAGCGCGAGAAAAATCCTGTGCGCAAATAATCTGAAACAATGCGCTCTTGGAATTGATCAGTATTCAGTCACGCATGCCGGAGAACTGCCGCCGGGAGGTTTTGAATATCAGTACTTAATGAAGGGCGGAAAAAATTATGCCTGGTCGATGTTCATTTTACCATTTGTCGAACAGGCAGCTCTTTATCAGAAAATTGATCAGACAGCCGTCTTTAACGCAGCGGTGAATGCGGAAGCAGCTCGAACGGTAGTGCCGATTTATCTTTGTCCGGAACTGGCGAAAGCCGAAGCCGTGGTCAATGGAATGGGGCAAACCCATTACGGAGCGGTCTGCGGAACGACTCTTCCGCCCAAAGCAAAAACGGGTGACCAGAATGGAGCGATGATTTTTACCGGAATCCAGACAAAGAACAGTTTTGGAAGGGTCACGGGAACGACTGGTGCTCTATCGATCAGTGACATTGCCGACGGAATGTCCGCTACACTTTTTTTGGCGGAAGACGCGCGTGGAAATGACACCTATCTTTACGGAGACCGAGCGTGGATTTCCGCAAATAATGTCTTTGAAGTCGCGCATGGCATCAATAACGCGCCGGATAACGACAATGAGATTTTCAGTCTTCACGTCGGCGGGGCACACACGACTTTTGGCGATGCGTCCGTTCATTTTCTGAATCAGACCATTAGCTTGGAAGTTCTCGGCGCGATGATTACTCGCGACAATGGTGACCATTACCAGTATTCATTCTGATTTGAAGCCTAGGACGCAGGAAGGATTTTTTATGAAAAAAGGAAATTTGGTTTTTGGGAAAAAATTTCTTCAAATGAGTTCCGCTTTACTGGTGACGGCGGGGGCGGTTTTCTTTTCCGCGGTACCTGCTTCAGCCGCGGTCGAATATACTTTGGGATTTGAAAATTACGTTTCGGGAACAAATACGTTTTTTCAAGGAACGGTTCCGGCGGGCACGACAGAAGGAAACTATTCCTGCCAACATGAATTTAACGCGCCATTTGGAACGATAAGCCTTAATTCAGAGATGGCAAACTGGGGCGTGCTTTATCCTGGATTCGGCTATGCGGATTCCTGGAGCTGGGGAGGCGGTTTCACGATTTCCAACGTAAACGCGGAGAATACGGTCAATGACCGCACCATCGTCAGCGGCGGGGAAATTCTCGCGGCTCCAAACTATACTTCATCGAATTATTTTGGAGCGGTTGCCGGAACCACAAACTATCCAAACGAAAACTACTCCGTAACAGTCGGCGGTTCCAATGGAAGTGATTCTTACGCCGTACTTTTCGGTTCTTCTGCCGCAGGCACAACTGGAGGAACGATCTCTTTCGAGAAACCGGTCTCACTTAAATCGCTTGACTTCACCAATACGGTCACCGTACTGGCCATCGATGCGTTTGGCGATCAGTTTTCAGCGAAAGCCTCTGAGAACAACTGGGCCGCGCTCATTGTTCAGGGATGGAATTCGGACGGAGTCCAAGTGGGACAAAAAGTTTTAATGCTTCACGACTATCTTCTTGGAAATGATACGGTGGACGAGTGGGTAACGATCGATTTCGAGAATTTTGAGACAAAAGTCTACGATGCACAATATTATGGTGTGGATGCTTCTGACGCCGATTATCAGAAGATGCTGGAGGATGTCGCCAGCGGAATCTTTTCCGCGAATGACCTTCCGTACCTTGCGGATGGAGGTTCATTTGCGGATATTTCTTCCCTGACATTCACTTTTAATGGTTCTGATGCCGGACAGTGGGGACTTAATTTCCCGGTTTACGCCGCACTGGACGATTTGGTCTTCAGCTGGCTAGGCGAAACGGATCCGGATGTGCCGGTGATTCCTGGAGAACCGATGGCTCCGGGCACAAACGTTCCGGAACCAGCCTCCTGGCTGCTCCTCGTTCTCGCGGCGGCATTAGGGTACCGAAAAGTGAAAAAACATTAAAGAAATTCCAAGACTCAATTTCCTGAAAATAGACTATTTAATTCGTTTTTGCCCGCGGAGACGGCTTTCTGCTTTCTGTGATTTCAAGGAATTGCCGCTGTTTTCGTGAGCAAATCCGTATTGAGATGAAATTTTAGCGGATTAAAATTTTTTTCATGGATTTTCATAATGTTTTATCTCATTGGCACTGACGAAGCCGGCTACGGTCCAAACTTTGGCCCGTTAGCGGTTTCCGCGACACTTTGGCGCGTGGAAAATGACGCGCTTTCTCCCGATACGCTCTACGAGGTACTGGCTCCGGAAATCGTACGGACCGGGACCGGACGAAAGAAGAAGGATGGAGAGATTTTTATTCCAATCGCGGATTCAAAAAAAATTCATCGCCACGAAACTCTCGCACCTCTGGAGACGGCTATTTTCGCGGCAATATCTGCCTTGGGGAAAATCTCTTCCCCAGTGAACTCAGACGATTTGTGCGGCATACTTTGCGGAGAAAAGTACCGGAATCAACGCGGGAAAATCCCATGGCATACCCCGGAAACAAAACTGATTCTTCCTAAAGATCTGGCGTGGGAAAAGGTTCTCGAATTAACCAGCGCATTAACAGAGTGCATGAAAAGAAGCAGGGTCACACTCTGTGGAATCCGCTCCGACCTGGTCTTTCCAGAACGTTTTAACACCGAAATTGAAGCGTGCGGTTCAAAAGGAGTATTACTTTCAGACACGACGATGAAACTGATTGTTCATTGCTGGAATCAGGTCCGAGAGATGGAAGAAAAACGTCTTCATTCCGTTTCGCCTGTTTCCGCGGCTTTATCTGCTTCATCCGCTTCGTCCGTTAATTCTTTTTCCGCCGATTGCGCGTCTTTTGAAAATAAAGAGCTGCCGGAGGTTCGTGTTTTTTGCGACAAATTGGGAGGACGCAACTTTTATCTCCCAATATTAATGGAATTTTTCCCGAATCTCCCCTTCTGCGTGGTTCAGGAAGGCAGAGAATTCAGCGAGTACGTTCACTACGGAGAATATGCGGTACTGAGGATTCGTTTTCAGGCAAAAGGGGAAAATATTCTTCCCGTAGCGCTTGCGTCAATGGTGAGTAAGTATCTGCGTGAAATTTCAATGGAACGTTTTAATATCTGGTGGCGTTTTCTTTTGCCGGAGATCCGGCCAACGGCCGGTTATCCGCTTGACGCGAAACGTTTTCGTGAAGAAATTACGCCAAAGATGGAAGAGCTGAAACTGAATTGGAGTCAGTTCTGGAGAAATCGATAAATTCTTCGTTTTGCCTTCCAATATCACTTTTTTTATCTTTTAACAATTTCCAATAGCGGAAGAGGCATTCCTTCGCGTAAATTTGAGTTCGAAGCTCTTCGAGTATTTTACTTGAAGGTCGTTTCCTCTTTTTGAATTGCAATAAATCCTGCGATAAGTCATGGAGCCGTGAAATTCAGCGGAGACAGGCAAATTTAACACAGAATCTTCTTAAGCGGGGGCTTGAAATGAATTAATTTTCGTCTATAATTAGTAAAAGTATTGGACATTTTGGCAAATGCTGAAGTGGTTTCAATTTAAAGCATTTTAATTTTTTATTTCCTGAAAAATTTAATTTCCTGAAACTGGAAGAGGTTAAGATGATCCCTGCGCTTCTTGAGAAGATTTTCAAGCCGGTTCTGGCAAAATACTCTGATACTCCTGAAAAATTCCTGGGCATGATTAGCCGCTGCGGCGATCCGAAGTTTGGCGACTATCAGGCAAATTTTGCCATGGCAATGGGAAAATCTCTTGGAAAAAAACCGCGCGAGGTCGCGGAAATGATTCGTACGGATGTTCTTGAAAATCCGGAAGCAACGGCCCTTTTTGAGTCCGTGGAAATTGCCGGGCCTGGGTTTCTTAATCTTAAAATCAGTGAAGGCTGGATGATTAAGACTCTGGAATACGCCGCCAAAGACGATCGGCTTGGAATTGCGGAAACGGAGAATCCCAAAACAATCGTCATCGACTTTTCCTCACCTAATGTCGCGAAACCAATGCACGTTGGACACATTCGTTCAACGATCATTGGCGACTCAATCAGCAGGGTATTAACGTTCCTCGGAAATCGGGTTATCCGTGATAATCATCTTGGAGACTGGGGAACTCAGTTCGGAATGATTTTCTATGGCTGGAAACATTACCTGAATGAAGAAAATTTCAAGGAAGATCCAATTATGGAGCTTCTTCGTCTTTACCGAATTGCGCGTGAAGAAATGGACGCGGACGAAAATGTCGCGAATGAATGCCGTCTTGAAGTTGAACGCCTTCACTCTGGTGATCCTGAAAATCGTGCTCTCTGGGAAAAAATCATGCCGTACTGTCTGAAGGAAATTGACCACGCGTACGAGCGGCTTGATATTCAGTTTGACGAAACGAAAGGCGAAAGTTTCTATAATTCGCGGCTTCCCGGCGTCGTTCAGCTTCTGCGCGACAAAGGACTTGCTACGGATAGTGAAGGAGCTGTCTGTGTCTTTTTCCAGGGCCGTGAAACCCCTATGATCGTCCAGAAAAAAGACGGGGCCTACCTTTACGCCACGACGGACATCGCGACATTTCTTTACCGTATGGAAGAGTTCAAACCGGACGCGATTTATTACGTAGTGGATCACCGGCAAAGCGAACACTTTGTGAATTTCTTTGAAGTGACCCGAATGCTCGGATACGAAGGTGTTGATCTTCGACACGTTAAATTCGGAACGATTCTTGGAGAAGACGGAAAACCATTCAAAACCCGAAGCGGGGACACGGTGGGACTTGACGGACTGCTTGACGAAGCGGTTGAGCGCGCGAGAAACGCAATTCGCCAGAATGAAGCAAGCTCCATTTCTGAGGAAGATTTTGAAGAAACTGCCCAGAAAATCGGAATCGCGGCTTTAAAATACGCGGACCTCTCGCAAAACCGTGAAAGTGATTACGTTTTCTCTTACGATAAGATGCTGGCGCTCAATGGAAATACCGCGACCTATATGCAGTACGCCTACGCTCGTGTCCGAAGTATTTTCACCCGCGGCGGATTTGACGCGAAAATGATTTGCGCCAACGCGAAAGTTCAGTTTACGCATCCCTCTGAACGTGCGTTAGCGATGGAAATACTTCGTTTTGACGAAGCTCTGGAAGGTGTCGCTAAAGACAATCGACCGAACTTTCTCACTGCTTATCTTTACGATTTGGCAAGCAAATACAGTTCATTCTTTGAAAATTGTCCCGTTTTGCGTGCCGAAAATGAAGAGGTGCGTAATAGCAGGCTCGTTCTTTGCGACCTGACGGCGCGAACCATTCAGAAAGGTTTGGAACTTCTCGGCATCCAGACTGTCGAAAAAATGTAATTGAAACGTTTTTACCCCTCAAAAAAGCCGAACGTTCTTTGGGAGCGTCCGGCTTTTTCACTTTTATCTGAAAATAAAATTAATTTTTATTTAATGCTGACAGCTTGCTGAAATTTTTCCTAAAGAAGTCTTTCCGTTCGGCGTTCTTCGATCTCATCGAGAGAAAAAAGTTCACCTTGACCGCAACCGCGGCAGTGACGTGCGATTTTATCCCACTCTTCTTCAGATTCAAGATTGGAATTCCAGAATGGCCATGTGCGGCACTGAACAGGCCGATCTCGATAAATTTTGCAATTTAAATGGAAACGGTCAAAGAAAACGCAGTCACCATTCG
The DNA here is from genome assembly GCA_017408405.1 of Thermoguttaceae bacterium. GTDB lineage: Bacteria > Planctomycetota > Planctomycetia > Pirellulales > Thermoguttaceae > RGIG3701. The sequence continues at coordinate 24,536 of JAFQUP010000105.1, read as the reverse complement.
GATACTCAATCAAACTTTTACGATTTCCAACCTCACGAACAAATTTTGCCTCAAATTCATCAAATAAAATTCCGAAACGGTCCGCAAGCTGCTGGATCTCATCATCTGAAACCCAAACGTAGCCGGGAGCGCCAGAACAGCAACCGCCGCATTCCTGACACTCAAATTGAAGTCCGTTCGCGTACCAGGGAGTATTCTCTTCTGTCATTTTCGGGTCAATTTTGGCTAAAGATTAAAATGAACATAAAACAAATTAAGAATGAACGGGGAACAGAACTTTTTCCGAATCTGCCGTTCATTCTTAATAATTCATGAGCAATGGCTCATTTTAAATGATCTCGGGGAAATCCAATTAGTACATTCCGCCCATGTCGCCGCCAGCCGGAGCCGCGGGAGCATCCGCCTTCGGTTTTTCCGCAATCAATGCCTCAGAGGTCAGAAGCAGTGACGCGACACTGGCCGCATTCTGAAGAGCGGTGCGCGTGACCTTGGTGGGGTCAATGACGCCTGCTTTGACAAGATCCTCAAACGTATCCGTCGCCGCGTTATACCCAAAATTCCCTTTTCCATCAGCTACTTTTTCGCAGATGATACCGCCGTCTTTACCAGCGTTTGCCGCAATCTGTGAAAGCGGAGCACGGCAGGCGCGGAGGATAATATCGTATCCGATTTTCTCATCCTGCGTGAGATCACCAGCTTTAACCTGCGCACTGGCACGAAGAAGCGCAACGCCGCCGCCCGGCAGAATTCCTTCCTCTACCGCCGCGCGAGTCGCGTGAAGCGCGTCTTCGACACGGGCTTTCTTTTCTTTCATTTCGCTCTCAGTCGCGGCTCCAACGAGAACCTTCGCAACGCCGCCAGAGAGCTTCGCGAGACGTTCCTCAAGTTTTTCGCGGTCGTAATCACTGGTCGCGTTGCCGATTTCACGGCGAAGCTGGGCAATACGGGATTTGATTTCGTCTTTGTCGCCAGCTCCGTCGATAACCGTCGTGTTATCTTTGTCAATGATAATTTTCTTGGCGGAACCAAGGTCTTCAAGCGTGACATTCTCAAGTTTTTTACCGATGTTCTCGAAAATAGCGGTCGCGCCGGTGAGAATCGCGATGTCCTCAAGCATGGCCTTGCGGCGGTCGCCGTAACCCGGAGCCTTAACCGCGCAAATCTGGAGAGAACCGCGAAGACGGTTGATCACCAACGTCGTCAGGGCTTCGCCGTCAATATCTTCCGCAATAATCAGAAGCGGTTTATTCGTCTGGACAACAGCTTCCAGAACCGGAAGCAGATCTTTGATATTACTGATTTTCTTCTCGAAAACCAGAATGTACGGATCTTCCATTACGCACTGCATCGTATTCGGATCCGTAACAAAATACGGAGAAAGGTAACCGCGGTCAAACTGCATACCTTCAACGTACTCAACTTCCATCGCGAGAGATTTACTTTCATCAACAGTAATCACCCCGTCTTTACCAACTTTAGCCATGGCCTGCGCGAGAAATTCACCAATCTCGTGGTCATTGTTCGCGGCAATAGTACCAACCTGAGCCATTTCTTTTTCCGTCTGAATCGGAATGGAAAGCTTATGGAGTTTTTCAGTTACGTCAGCAACAGCTTTGTCAATACCGCGTTTCATCTGAAGAGGATTCACTCCGGAAACAACCGCGCGGAGACCTTCATTGAAAATCGCTTCGGCCATCAGGGTGGCTGTGGTGGTTCCGTCACCGGCAATGTCGTTCGTCTTGCTGGCAACTTCACGAACCATCTTGGCTCCCATATTTTCGTAGACGTCTTCAAGATCGACTTCTTTCGCGACCGTCACGCCGTCTTTCGTCACGAGCGGGCTGCCGAAACTTTTCTGAATGATGACATTACGGCCGCGCGGACCCAAAGTCACTTTCACCGCCTGAGCCAGTTTGGATACGCCGCGGCGCATAGCATCACGGGCTTCCTGATCAAAAGCAATCATTTTCGCCATATTAAAATCTCCTTAATTGAATTGTCTTGAGGTCTATATTTTATTTGAGGTTCAGCAAAATGCCGGAAAGCAAAAACCTGAAATACGGAAAAACGGAAACCGCCCGGCTAAACCGCTTTTTAATCTCGCGCTTCACGTCAATGCAAAAGCCAAGACCATTTTGTCCGTCACCAAGCACGCCCGCACGAACGACTTTCATCCGCACTGTCCAGGTTTAATCAGCCAATGATGGCAAGAACATCTTCCTCACGAAGGAGGAGGTATTCTTTACCGTCGAGCTTGAATTCCTCGCCGGCATATGAAAGAAACAGAACGTGATCGCCTGTTTTAACCTGAAGTTCCGAGCGGGAACCATCCTTGAGGAGCTTGCCGTTACCAACGCAAACGACAATACCGCGAGACGGCTTGTTCTTGGCCGTTTCCGGAAGGTAAATGCCGCCCGTCGAGACGCTAACAGCCTCATCTCGTTCAACCACTATGCGATCGCCAAGAGGCTGAATCTGCAGTTCTTTCTTTTCACAGGCACATGCACATTTTTTTTTGGCCATTGATTGGACCTCCACTGAATGAATATGATTGAATGTCAAATTTTGTCATGATATTGGCAATTTTATCGCTGCTGACAAGAAAAGCAAATAGCGTGTCATTGACAAAATGACAAAAATTAACAAGAAAAAACTTCTTCATTGCGGAAACTTAATTAATTTCGCAAGATAGGCAAACCAGAAAAATTCAAGCCTTAAGAAGCAAGTCCCGTAAGACTTCCCGCACTTTTACGCGTAATCCAAAATGAGACCTTTACTCACATTTTAGCACGAATTTCGATGGCAATTATGCCTTCATTTTGGATACTGAGGAATTTTTCGCCGGCAAAAACAAGAAAAAGAATATTTTTGGGACAGGGGGGGCTTGATTTTTTTGAAAAATCCTGCATAATATCCAATTCCATAGTGTATATTCACCTATCGGAGATGCGGGAACATCTAAAATATCCTGAACAATTTAAGCAAGTACGTGAAATTTTACTGTAGTGATACGGAAAAATTTCGAAATCGCAAAATTTAACCTTATTTTAAAGTCGAGGTCGTTATGGCGCAATTGGAAGTTTTGGAAGTTAAAGTTCGTGATACGTTTGGCAAACGCCGTGTTCGCCGTCTGCGCGCTACGGGAATGGTTCCTGCCAACCTTTACGGTCACAAACAGGAAACGGTTAATCTTATGATTGATGAAGCCGCCATGAAAATGATCCTTCGCCGCGGTCATCAGATTGTCAAGCTCACCGGTGCCTCTTCCGACGAAGCTCTCATTAAAGAAGTCCAGTGGAATGTCTGGGGCAATGAAATTCTTCACGTTGATTTCACCCGTATTAACGCGAATGAAACCGTAAAAGCCACCGTTCCCGTCGTTCTCAAGGGAGATGCCGCCGGTCTGCGTGAAGGCGGAGTGATCGAAACTCTCATTCACGAAGTTGAAGTTGAATGCAGTGCTTTCAATATGCCTGAGAATATCGTTATCAGCGTCACGAACCTTGGTCTTGGACAGCAGATTACCGCTGCCGACCTCAAACTTCCGGAAGGTGTCACCACGGATTTGGCCGCGGATACGGTCATGGTCGTTTGCGTCACGAAACAGGAAGAAGTTGACATGACCTCTGCCGTCGTTGACGGTGCCGAACCGGAAGTCATTGCCCGTAAAAAGGCCGACGAAGAAGTCTGATTTCGTTATGCCGTTTGACTCCGTGACTTGCCGGTGAGTTTTTTCATTCATCACGGAGTCTGATCCACGAGCGTAATGTCGTTTATTTCGCAACTGATTCATTAAATAAATCCCTCGCGGAAAAAAGGATCATTTCAATGAGCATTGGCACATTCCTGAAAAAATTGTTTTTTGGAACGTCCGCGCCAACGCTTCATGAACGAACGGTAGATCAGATTTTTTCGGCAGAATCGGATGTCTGGCAGGAAGACTCGAAAGAGAATCCTCATCCTGCCGATAAATTTTTTGATAGTGAATTCAAAGAATCCCGTCCGAACGCGGAAGCATTGGATCGGATTTTGTCTTCACGTAAAGACACTGCTGAACTCCTTGCCTCAATAAAAGAACAGGGTTCCCGTATGAAATTGATCGTCGGACTTGGAAACCCAGGAGCCAAATACGTCGGCACCCGGCACAATATGGGATACGAAGTTCTGGCTGAACTGGCCAAACGATACGGTTCCGGTCGAGTCAAGAGTAAGTTTCAGGGTGAGATCATGGAAGGAATGATTGGCGGAGAGAAGGTCGTTTTTCTTAGTCCAGTCACGTACATGAATCTCAGCGGACAGTGTGTTCGCCCTGTGATGGACTTTTTTAAGATAAATGTGAAAGATGTCCTCATCATCTGTGATGATGTTCATCTTCCCGTTGGCAACCTTCGCATTCGAACGCAGGGTTCAGCCGGCGGCCAAAAGGGTTTAGCGGACTGCATTCGTGCTTTAGGCACAGAAAATGTTACTCGGCTCCGAGTAGGCGTTGGCGAAAAGCCTGCCAGCTGGGACATGGCGGACTATGTTCTCGCGAAGTTCAGCAAAGGAGATCGGGAGTTAATTGACGTCGCGGTTCAGCGCGCGGCAGATGCCGTGGAATCCTGGGTGCGCGATGGCGTCGAACGGTGCATGACGCGGTTTAATGTGAATTAAAGCCGTATTTTGCCCATTGCTGACTGAGTGTTTCAGTCGTTCGGCGCGTAAAAAAATTGAAAACGATCAGGCTTTTGCCCGATTGATTCATTTAGTAGTTAGTAGTTTTTTTCATTTATTCAGGAGTAGAACTTTGGCTCTCAACGTTTACGAAGGAATGTTTATTCTGGACTCCGGACGTTACGCCCGTGATCCGGAAGGTGTCGCCGCTCAGGTCAATAAACTGGTCACCGACGCCGGAGGAGAAATTCTCGTTAGCCGTCAGTGGGAAGAACGCCGCCTGGCTTATCCAATCAAAGGTCAGCGCAAAGGTCTCTATTGGCTGATGTACTTCCGTCTCGACAGCCTCCAGCTTGCCGAACTGAATCGTCAGTTTGATCTGTACGACGCGAATATCCGCAACCTCTTCATCAAAATTGATCCGCGTATCGTGGACGAACTCGTCAAGCACGCGGAAGCCGGTCCGGCCGCGATGGCAGACCGTCAGCTTCCCGATCTTGAAGAAGACGAAGAAGGTACGGAAGAAGATTACGAAGACGATGAAGAATAATTTTCCATTGATCCAAACTTTTTGATCAGGAGATTTTAAAATGGCCAGTTTCAACCGCGTTATTCTCGTTGGTAATTTAACTCGAGATCCCGATTTGCGCTATACGCCGTCAGGGATGCCCGTTTGCGAACTTGGTCTGGCTGTCAATGACCGCCGTAAAACTCCGGATGGAGAATGGATTGAGGAAGCGACTTTCATCGACGTTACGTTTTGGGCTAAACAGGCAGAGGTCTGCAGTCAGTATCTTTCAAAAGGCTCACCAGTTCTGGTTGAAGGCCGTTTGAAGATGGACCAGTGGGAGCAGGATGGCGCGAAGCGCTCAAAGCTCCGTGTGGTTGGCGAAAGAATGCAGATGCTTGGTACTCGTTCTGCCGGAAATGGCGGACAGCCCCCGCGCTCTACCAGAAATGAGTCTGAAGCGTACGGAAGCTATGATTCTTCATATTCCCAGATGCCCCCGCAGAGATCAACTCCACAGGGAGATCCGGGACCAGGAACCATGGACGATATTCCGTTCTGAGTTTGGCATTTTTACTTTCCCGCTGAACTGTTTTGGAATCTTCGGATTCTAAAGTGACGGTTTATCCAATTTTGCTTTAAGACAGCGGCACAGAAAGTCCTTTCGGACTTGAAGACGTTGACAAAAAAGCTGGTGGATTTTTTCCATCTAACTTGCGCGAGCAAGGACACCTCGCTGCTGAAATTTGAGTATTACCTCCTTTCGCGGCGTGCACGTTTCATTCACCTGTTGGCGAATATATTCATTGGCTTTTCCCCAAGGCGGGCCGATTGGAAGAGTCTGTTTTCCTGATGCGTGTCATTTCGTTTTTCAGGATAGTCTTTTTCATTCGCGCCAATACCGGACAGAGGTTGAACGCGGTGAGTCTTGAGTGTCTTTCGGCATTCCGCCTGTTTTTCAGGCTGAAAACCATACGCAGTATTCACTTCGGTTTTCTAACGGGAACATAAGCCCAATGATTTGAAAATAGAAAGGATCAATCATGCCCAACACAAAAAAACAGAAGAAAATCAAGAGAAATTCCTTCAAAATGAAGCGCCTTCCCAAAGGCGAAAACGGCGGCATTCAGCTTCTCCTGATCCAGTCCGTCGATAACCTTGGAAAACAGGGCGATGTCGTCGAAGTGAAACCGGGTTACGCGAATAACTATCTCATTCCGCAGGGCCTGGCCACTATCGCGACTGACCATCACAAACGCATGGTCGAAAAGCACAAGGCTCTTCTCGCTGAAATTTACAAGCAGAAGAACGCGGAGTGCAAAGCTCTTTACGATACGCTCCAGAATGTGAGTGTTTCCATTCCGGCAAATGCCAATGACGAAGGTCGTCTCTATGGTTCCGTCGGTGCTCCCGAAATCGTTGCCGCTCTGAAAGAGCAGAATATTACGCTTGCGGAAGACCAGATTCGTCTTTCCAGCACACTTCAGGAACTTGGTCTTTACAAAGTAAAGATTCATCTTTCTGCTGAATATGAAACCGAATTGAGCGTTTGGGTCGTTCCGACTGTCAGCGTGAAATGAGAACTACTACTAAATGAAGCGCGTCATGTTTTCTTGGCGCGCTAAAAGTCAAAAGTTGATGAAAACATCCTCTTTTGACTTTTTTTTTGCATTGAGAATGGTAGAAATACCATTAAATAATTGAAGGAATTTCATGATTATTTTCATATTCTTTCAGTTTTTTGCTATTTTTTTGTTAAAATTCAAATATTTTGGCAGGATTCCACTTGACCAAATCGCAGAGTTCGGTATAGTTAAATAATATTTTGGGAATTTACGCAGACACATCGTCACGAGGGGATCGTTCAAGGTTCTCGGGACCGACGGTAGAGCAATATCTCGTAAATTTCGCCTTGGATAACCAACGGGGTTTACTCAGAATAAGGAAACATCCCAAACTCAATTCCCAGAAAAGCGGTTTATAAAAGGTCTTTGAGATCTTTTCGGGAAGGACCGTTTTTTCGGCAGTAAAGATTCGGGTGGATTTTCTGAAAAGGTTTCGAAAAAATTTTGAGATGAAACCGCGATAACAAATATTATTAATATTTCGGATCAAATTAACGATTCAAACACAAGGAAAACGACAGGATAAATCGCGATGGCATTAAATCTCGAACACATGTGGGACGTGACAACCGATGTTTTTAACGGAATTGGCCGAAAGGTGGAACGAGGAATTACGTCCATCTTTGGTTCATCCAATGCCCGTTATCTGAAGCGGCTTCAGCCGAAGATTCAGGCGATCAACGAACTGGAATCACGTTACGTTGCGATGTCGGATGCGGAATTAAAGGAACAGACACTTAAATTCCGGAAACGTTTGGAGGCAGGAGAAACTCTGGACGATTTGCTTGTCGAGGCATTTGCAGTCTGCCGAGAAGCTGGCAAGCGTGTTTTGGGAATGCGCCACTACGATGCGCAGCTTATCGGCGGAGCCGTCCTTCATAGCGGCGCGATCGCGGAAATGATTACGGGGGAAGGAAAAACGCTCGTCGCTACTTTGCCCGCGTATTTAAATGCTATTTCCGGGAAAGGCGTTCACGTCGTTACGGTCAACGACTACCTGGCACGGCGTGACATGGAATGGATGGGGCCGCTCTACATGTCGCTGGGAATGACCGTCGGTTCCATTCAGTCGAATATTTCAAATGACCAGCGGCAGGCCGCGTATCGATGCGACATTACTTACGGCACCAATAATGAGCTTGGATTTGACTATCTTCGCGACAACATGCGCCCCGCCGCCAAGAAGGACTGGCGTTACCCCATGGAACTTCAGCAGTCGCAGGGTGCGCTGAATTTTGCCATTATTGACGAAGTTGACAATATCCTGATTGACGAAGCCCGTACGCCGCTGATTATTTCTGGACCAGCGCACGGTGACATTGGAAAGTATCGCGACGCGGACCGGATCGCGCGTCAGCTCCGAAAGGGAGTGGATTTTGAAGTCAACGAAAAAGAACATTCCACGAACCTGACAGATGATGGAATTCGAAATGCCGAAAAACTGGCAGGAGTCGAGTGCTTCTACACTGCGGGGAATATGGAATGGCCGCATTTGATCGACAATGCTCTTAAAGCTCATCACCTCTACAAACGGGACGTAAATTACGTCATTAGCGAGGGTGAAGTGGTTATCGTGGACGAATTTACCGGGCGTTTGATGCCGGGGCGAAACTGGTCAGACGGCCTCCATCAGGCAGTTGAAGCGAAAGAAGGTGTCGCGATCAAGCAGGAAAACCAGACCTTGGCAACTGTCACTCTTCAGAACTTCTTCAAACTTTATCCGAAAATCTGCGGCATGACCGGAACGGCCATGACAGAGGCTCAAGAATTCTGGAAAATCTACAATTTGGAAGTTGTCGCTATTCCGCCGAATAAACAGCTTCAGCGCGTGAATCATCCGGATCTTATCTACATGACGGAAAAGGAGAAGTATCAAGCGGTTGCGGAAGAGATTGAAAAGGTTCACCGCTGGGACGTTCTTGAGTTGACGGACAAAGACAATCGTGACTGGTGCGGGCACATTGTGGAAGAAACTCCGGAATACGTTGGTTTTATTTTTAAAGGAGACACGGAAAAGAAAGTCGAAAAGATTCCGCGCAAGAGAATCTACAGTATTCGTCGCGGCGGGCGTCCGATTCTCGTCGGAACAACTTCCATTGAACGCAGTGAGCAGATCTCGAATATGCTCAGCCGCATGGGTGTCAAACATAATGTCCTGAATGCGAAAAACCACAAGCAGGAAGCGGAAGTGATCGCGCAGGCCGGACGTAAGGGAATGGTCACGATTGCCACAAATATGGCTGGCCGCGGTACGGATATTATCCTGGGCGGAAACCCGGATGCCATGGCGTGGAGTATTCTCCAGCACAAATATCCGACGCGTTTGGAAGTTCCGAAAGCGGAATGGGATGAATTAACGGCAAAAATCGAACGTGAAGAAAAAATGAAGGCTGAGGGCGAGGAGGTTCGCGAGCTTGGCGGCCTTTACGTCATCGGAACGGAACGGCATGAAGCACGCCGTATCGACCTTCAGCTGCGCGGCCGCTGCGGTCGTCAGGGAGATCCGGGATCAAGCCGATTCTTCCTCTCGCTGGAAGATGACCTGATGAGAATTTTCGCTGGAGATTGGGTCAAAAACGCTTTGACCTGGCTTGGAATGCAAAATGGACAGGCAATTGAAAGTCCAATGGTCACTCGGCGCGTGGAGGGGGCCCAAAAGAAGGTTGAAGAGCGAAACTTTGAAATCCGAAAGAGCCTGCTTGACTACGATGAAGTCATGGATGAGCAGAGAAAGCGAACGTACCGCTACCGACAGAATATTCTGGAAGGAGTTAATTGCCGTGAGCTGATCTTTGATATGGTGAAGGAACAGCTTGAAGCACACCTGGCAATTTACCTTGACCCGAGTTACGGAACAGAAACTTTCTGCAAATGGGCAGGTGAACAACTTTCAATAGAGCTTGTCCCGCGTCATTTCAAGAATATGAACTTTGAGGAAGCCTCAAAAGAAGCGATTAATGAGGCACTTGGAATGGTGGAAGCGGAGGTTCAGGACCTGATCGAGGAAAATGTTTCGGAAGACCTTCCGGAAAGTGAATGGAATTGGTCAGCTCTCGCGAAAGCGGTGAATACCCGCTGGAATATTAATGTTCGCGATCGTGATCTGAAAGCTCTTGACCGTGATGAACTTGACAGTGTTCTGACGGAAAAGATTCGTGAATTCATCCAGAAAATTTCTCTTGACGAAGGGGCTTACGCGCTGGAAAAAGGTTACGGTCTGAAAGCCGCTCAATCTTGGCTCAAAGGAAAGTTCGGTGTAGTCGTTCCGACCGAACAGCTTGAGGGAAAATCTTTGGCCGTTCTGAAAACAGAGCTGCTCAAAACGATTGAGAACGCGTACTCTGAAAAGGAAATTGAATTTCCCGTTTTGGCAGGCGAGTATCATTTCTCCCGCCGGGACGCGCAGGGATTCAGATACTACGATTTGGACGGAATCATTCAATGGGTTACGGACCGTTTCGGCGGAACGCTGGTACCAGAATCTGTCCGAAACGTGACTCACGAACAGTTCCACGCCAAACTGGTAGAATTTAGCAGTCAGAGTTTTGAGCGTGAAAAACAGATCGTGGCGGAAGTTCAGGCATGGGTTGATGAGTACATCGCGAAACACCAGACTAATTTGAATTTCAAACTGACGGAAGATGACCTGAACACGCTGGCGGAAGAGGTTCTTCGCCGTTGGGACATTGAACTTCATACCGAAGAGCTGAAAGACAAATCTCCGGAAGCGTTCCGAATCAAAATGATGGAATCGATCGATGACCGTTACCGGCCGGAGATGCGCAAAATGGAGCGTGCGCTCGTTCTTTCCATTTTGGACAGCGCGTGGAAGGAACATCTTTTGACGATGGACCATCTCAAGGCAAGCGTTGGTCTTCGCGGTTACGCGCAGGTTGATCCGAAAGTTGAGTACAAACGGGAAGGAATGCGCGTTTTTGACGCAATGTGGAAATCAATTGGAGAACGCGTAACGGATTTGGTTTTCCGAATGGAACAGCTGGATGAACGTTTCGTCGGTTCCACTTGGACTCAGCAAACGGCACATCACGCCGAAGCGAAAAATACGGGAAGTGAGATTGCCCGTCAGCAGCGCGCGTCAGAATCCGCGCAGACAAGCGGAACCACGGCACCAATTCGTAATTCCGAGCCGAAAATTGGCCCCAATGATCCGTGCCCATGCGGAAGCGGTCAGAAATTCAAAAAATGCTGTGGCCGGATGGGGTAAAAATGGTTCTTCCATTCGTGATTTACGCTAAATAAAATCGAAGACGGCAGAAGTTTCGGGAGACCGGAACCAGAGCCGTCTTTTTTTGCGCAAAGAATACTGAAAAAACTTTCTGGAACTTTCGACAGAAAATGAAGTATGACGCGTATTTTTTTCCGATAACATTCACTTCTTTTTTTTATTTTTCCAGAGGCAAATCATGCTTTCAGCTTTTTTTATTTTCGTTCGCGGGATTTTGATGGGAATCGCGGATTCAGTTCCTGGAGTTTCTGGCGGTACGGTCGCGATGATCGTCGGAATTTACGAACGGCTGGTGACTGCCATCAGTCATTTTGACACGAAATTTCTTTCACTTCTTTCCGCGCGCAAAGTACGTCAGGCGGCCTCCCATACTGATTTTGGTTTTCTGGCAACACTTCTGCTTGGGATTATCGTTGGTCTTGGCGGGTCCTCGATTTTCATGCACACGCTTTTGACGGATTATCGTTCCGTGACATTTGGAGCCTTCATGGGCATGATTCTCGCGTCTGTCATCATCCTTTATCGACAGATCAAAAACAAAAATTTTGCCTGTGGCGCCGCCATGGTAATTGGTGCTTTTTTAGCGTGGTACGTAACGACAATGAATCCTCTTACGGGACGAGACGATGATTTACTCTATGTTTTCGGCTGCGGTTTGACTGCCATTTGCGCCATGATTCTTCCCGGAATCAGTGGTTCCTACATTCTGCTGATTTTGGGCGAATATGAACCAATCATCGCCCGCGTGAAGGACCTGGCCAGCTTTCAGGCGACGCCTCAGGATTTACTAACGCTTTGTGTTTTTGGCTCCGGATGCGTCATTGGACTTCTCGCTTTTTCGCACTTACTCAAGTATCTTCTGAGAGTTCACCACAGTGTCACAATTTCGACACTGACAGGATTCATGGCTGGATCAATTACGTGCCTTTGGCCTTTCCAAAAAGAAATAGAAAATGTTTTCCAAAACGTTTCGTTCATGGAATTTCCCATTCAGACCCGAATTTACGCGCTTTGCGCGTTTTTGGCCGGCCTGGTTGGAGTTCTCGCCCTTGAAAAAGCCGCGTCACTTCTGGTTCCTCAGAAAACTAAAAAATGATTGATTCCATCAGTAAAAATCTGAATGTCGCTCAGCGTGAGGCCGTGGAATATGGTGACGGTCCTCTTTTGGTCGTGGCAGGAGCCGGGACAGGCAAGACGACAATGCTTGCGCATCGTGTCGCGGATCTCGTTCGAAAAGGAGCGGAGCCTTCCCGTATTCTTCTCCTTACGTTTACGCGTCGGGCAGCGGGTGAGCTGGTTCAAAGAGCCAAAAATCTTTTGGAAACCGTTTCGAAAGAAGGATTCGCGCACGTAACAGGGATTTGGGGAGGAACATTTCATGCGGTTGGAACTCGTCTTTTGAGAATTTATGGGAAAAACGTCGGCCTGCCGCAAAATTTCACGATTTTGGATCGCGCGGACCAGGAAGATCTGATGAATCTGGTGAGAACGGACACGATTCAGGTCATGGACAAAAAAAGATTTCCTAAAAAGAACACTCTGGTCTCAATTTATGGCAGGTGCGTCAACTCACGAAAACCGCTTTATGAAATTCTGGCGAATTACTATCCGAAGCTGGAAGAGTATCTTCCGGAGCTGGCAAAACTTTTTGACGCGTACACCAAACGCAAAGTGGATGATGCCATGCTCGACTACGATGACCTGCTTCTTTACTGGTCGGCTTTAATGAAACAGCCGGAAATCGGGGAAAGAATTCGTTCTCGCTTTGACTGGATTCTTGTTGACGAGTATCAGGACACAAACCGGATCCAGGCGGAGATCGTCAGGGGCTTGACTCCGACAGGAAAAGGTCTGACGGTGGTCGGCGATGACGCGCAGTCAATTTACTCTTTTCGTTCCGCGACGGTCAGAAACATTTTAGATTTACCAGAAATGTTTCCAGGAACAAAGATCATTCCGCTAGAGATGAATTACCGAAGCAGCGATTTGATTTTAAAAGCAACGAATCAAGTCATTGCTCAGCTTAAGGAACGGTATCGAAAGAATCTTTTTTCGACACGGGCATTGGGAGTGAAACCGGTTTTCTGCCGTTGCCGGGATGAAGACGCCCAGACTCGGTATGTCGTGGATCTGATTCTGGAACATTTTGAGAACGGAACGCCTCTTAAAGAACAGGCGGTTCTTTTCCGTTCCTCATCACACTCCATTCGTTTAGAGACGGAACTGGCCAGGCGGAGGATTCCGTATGTGAAATATGGAGGTCTGAAGTTCACGGAATCCGCTCACGTGAAGGATCTCCTGACTTTTTTGCGTCTGGTAGAGAATCCAGCGGATTTACCGGCCGGAATGCGTCTTTTGACGATGCTTCCGGGAATTGGCCCAAAGAAGGCGAGACAGCTGATGGGGCTTCTGCATGATGCCGGCGGAAATTTTAATATTTGGGCTTCATGGACTCCGCCCAGAAACACCGGTGACATTTGGTTTCAGGCCGTTCAGCTGCTGAAGGGACTGCTGGAGCCGGAAAAAGACCTTAAACAGCAAATTCAGGACGTAATTGATTTTTATCGTCCAATACTCCAGGAAAAATGGCCGGTCGATGGTGATTCACGTTTGGCTGATCTGGAACAGATTCACGATGTGGCAAATCGATTCAAGGGACGGCGGGAGATGCTGGCAGAATTTGTGCTTGATCCGCCTCATTCTTCCGAAGAATACGCGGATAAACCGGATATTGACGATGACTGGCTGAATCTCAGTACCATTCATTCCGCTAAAGGACTGGAATGGAAAACTGTTTTCATCATTCACGCGAGTGACGGCAACATTCCTTCGGACATGAGCACAGGCCGTCAGGACGATATTGACGAAGAACTGCGTCTGTTTTACGTCGCGATGACACGGGCGAAAGATTATCTTTACGTCACGTGTCCAATGCGCTATTTCCACATTGGGCCGTCTTGGGGAAACCGATTCAGCCAGGTTTTACCTACCCGTTTTCTGCCGTCTCCCATTCTTAAATCCGCGTTTGACGAGGAAACTGCCTATGAGATTTTAAATGACGATGAAACGGAAGATTTTCGTAATGTTTTGGAGGAGGAGAATCTGACGCTTGACCAGTGGCTCAAAAATCAAACGGAAGATCTTTGGTAAGAAAAGACCGGAAAGAGGAGGAAAAAACAGGAATCGGATTAAAATCCCCCCAAAAATCAATTAATACCAAACCAAGAAAGCTAACCAGAAACAAAGCGGATCAAAATAGACGGAATGCTCAACCTGAGAATTCCGTCTGTTTTTTTAGGACCATTTACTTATGAAGAAAACTTAGAGAATCAAGACGAACTGAAATCAGAAAGACATCAGAGATTGCTTGGGTGAAAGTACGGAAGAAGCAGAAAAAGAAAATAAATTTTTTGCCAAGTACGTTAAAATGAGGAAAAAGCTGGAAATTTTGAAGATTGAGGAAATTTTAAGATGAAAGCCTGAAAAATAAAAGGAAAAAGTCATGAGAAACCATCTGCTGGATCCTGCGTCTTTTTGTTTAAAGCGGAAAACGATAACAATTTGCCTGACGATTTTGACTATTATTTACGGAATCTACGCATACCGTCATTTGGGAAGACTTTCCTACCCGGATTTCACAATTAAGCAGGCAATGATCACGACTCACTATCCGGGAGCGTCACCAAGCGAAGTGGAGGAACTGGTGACAGATGTTCTGGAGGAAGCGATTCAATCCATGAGTGAAATCGAAAAGATTGAATCCATGTCACGGGCAGGTGTTTCGTATATTACGGTAGAAATGCTTCCCTCTCTTTCCTCAAAAGAACTGCCGCAGATTTGGGATTTTCTGCGGAAAAAAATCAACGATGTCCAGGGACGTTTACCGCATGGATGCTCAAAACCGGTCGTGACCGATGATTTTGGTGATGTTTACGGAATCTATTACGCGCTTTACTGCTCGGACGATTTTGCCAAAGGAAAAACGCAGGCTCAACAGCTAAGATGGCTCAAAGAACAGGGAAAATGGCTCAAAAAGGAACTTCTGAATATCCATGAAGTTCGTGATATTGCCAAAATCGATTTTTATGGTGTGCAAAATGACGTTCTTTATCTTGAGATACCAATGACAAATTTGGCAACCAGAGGCGTCGTCCCTTTCCGAATCATGCAGGAACTTGAGAAACAGAACATCATCATTGACGCGGGAGATGTGCGGATTGGAAATGATTCTGTCAGGATTTCACCTACTGGAAATTTTGTCTCACTTGAAAATATTCTCGATATCGTCGTTTCTGATTCGAGAGGAGAAAGCGTCATTACGCTCGGAGATCTCGTCGACAAAAAAGAATTCACCTGCGAAACGGAAGAACCTCCAACGACGCTATTCAGGTTCAATGGAAAACCCGCGCTGGCTCTTGGGATTTCCACAAAAGCTGGAGGAAATGTCGTTTTCATGGGAGAGGATCTGGACAGGCTAATGGAACGCCTGCGAAAAGAGCAATGGCCAACAGGATTGGAAACAGATATTATTTCGGATCAGGCGAAGAGCGTTACGGAGGCAGTGGATGCTTTCGCCGTGAATCTTTACGAATCGCTGGCGATTGTCGTCATTTTACTCATGGTCTTTATGGGATGGAGAAGCGGGGTACTCATTGGACTGATTCTTCTCCTGACGATCCTGGGAACGTTCATCGTCATGTTTTTATGCGGAATCACCCTCCAGGTCATTTCTCTTGGGGCCTTAATTATTGCTTTGGGAATGCTCGTCGATAACGCGATCGTGATCCTTGAGGAAACACTCGTCGGAATTGGGCAAGGGATACCGCGTGAAGAAGCCGCGGTAAACGCTGTCAGGAAAAGTCAGTTTCCTCTTTTAGGCGCGACCGCGATTGCCATTCTCGCTTTTGCCGCGATTGGGATGGCACCGGACAATATCGGTGAATTCTGCGCCTCACTTTTTCAGGTGCTCGCCATTTCACTGTTTTTAAGCTGGGTAACTGCCGTCACAGTCCTGCCGCTCCTTTGCGTTTGGTTTCTCCAGGAACCGAAAGGAAAGACGCTGAATCCGCGCGATTCCGCCTTTTACCGTATTTATCGACAGTTCATCAAAAAAATACTCATTTGGAGGTGGGCAACCGTCACTGGAACGATACTTCTTCTGGCCTTTTCGATTTGGGGATTTGGATTTATTCCTAACTCATTTTTTGGAAATTCCACAAGAGACCAATTTTTTATTGATTATTGGAGGGCGGAAGGGACCGCGATCGAAGTTACGGCGGATGATACCAGGAAAATCGAACAATTCCTGCTCTCGCTTCCCGGAGTACGGAACACCAGTTCTTTCATTGGCTCCGGATCGCTGCGGTACGTACTCACTTACGAGCATCGAGAACCCGCCGCCTGCTTTTCGCAAATACTCGTGACAGTTGATGATTGGCGATCAATTCCGGAGATCTCCGAAAAAACGCGTGATTTCCTTAAAAAAACGCTCCCGGATTCCATGCCGCAGATTCGTTTTTTTAGAGAAGGTCCTTCCGTCTCGTATGCTGTCGAGCTGGAAATCAGGGGAAAAGATCCGAAAATACTGCGGGAGTTGGCAAATGAAGCAAAAGAAATCTTTGCCCTATTTCCGGAGACTATTGAACTTTGCGATAACTGGCGGCAGAAAGTAATGGTCCTAAGACCGGAAATCAGAGATGACATGATTAAAAAAGTCGGACTTAATCGGGCTGAAGTTTCGAGGGCTATCCACACCAGTCTCAAGGGAATGACCGTCGGATGGTTTAAGCAAAACGAAGAGAATATTCCAATAAGATGGAGGCTTCCCCCCGAAGAAAGAGCGGATGTCAGCAATCTTGAGAGTATTCAAGTCTATTCACCATCGCTCAATGCGTTTCTGAGGCTTGATCAGCTCGCGTTTCATCTTACCAATCTCGAATACGAAGATCCAATCCTAAGACGCGTGGACCGAAAACCCGCTCTCAAAGTTCAATGCAATTCACACGGAATACTTGCCTCCGTTTTGAGAGAACGAATTGAGAATGAACTGAAAAAAACAGGATTTTCACTTCCTCCGGGCTATGAAATGACCTGGCGCGGCGAGTATGAAGCCTCGCGCAAGGGAACGGAACCGCTCATGAAAATTTTTCCTTTTTGCCTGCTCGGAATGTTTTTGATTTGCGTCGCGATGTTTAATCATTTTCGGCAGCCAATACTAATTTTTTTAACGGTTCCGCTTTCTGTCATTGGAGTTACCGTGGCCCTTCTGATCTCTGGACATTCTTTTGAATTCCTATGCATTCCGGGATTTTTAGGATTAAGCGGAATGCTCATCAAGAACGCGATCGTTCTGGTTACGGACACGGATTCCGCGATACGCTCCGGAAAATTCACTCCCTGGGAGGCAATCGTGGAAACCTCTGTCAGCCGATTTCGCCCTGTGTTTCTCGCTTCCGGAACGACAATACTGGGAGTGGCCCCGCTTTTGACCGATACTTTTTACGGTGCGCTGGCAGCCGTAATCGTGGGGGGACTTGGTGCGGCTACTTTGCTGACTCTGGTCATTTTACCCGTTTTTTACCTGATTTCAATGGGAATTTACCCAGAATCTAATGACTTAAGGAAAAATTCGCATGAAGAAATATGACTTTTTTTTCATTTTCAAATTTTAACACTGTCTACTTGACTCCGCTAAAAAAAATGTTAAAATGAACGGTGGGTTTCCAGGAAACCCGCCGTTTTTTGATTTTTTCTCTCAGAAACCTTTTTTAGCAGAAAGACATTTTGAAAATGAATCCTCAAGTAGAAAAGGCACTTCAGCGTGCTGACGAAACCAAAGCTCTCATTATTGGAGTTGATATTCTGGAAAAGATCACGGAATTGTTCACAAATCAATTTCCAGAAAAAAAAGCCGTAATCGTCGCGGACACGAATACGTGGTCAGTTGCGGGTGAAAAAGTTGCCAGGTTTTTGGAAACGGCTGGAATTCAGCAGGAAAAACCCTTTATCTTTGATGCCGAGGGACTTTATGCTGAATGGAAATACGTTGAAATGCTTGAGCAAAGTCTCAAACAGCATGACGCGATACCAATCGCTTGCGGTTCTGGAACGATCAACGATTTAACCAAACTCGCCACATTCCATTTGGGAAGAAGATACCTTCTCTGCGGTACGGCCGCTTCGATGGACGGATACACGGCTTTCGGCGCATCCATTACCTTTGAGGGAAAAAAACAGACCTTCAGCTGCCCTGCTCCCCAGGCCGCGTTGGTCGATACGAGAATTGCCGGAGCGGCGGATCTCGCCATGACCGCTTCGGGATACGCGGATCTTTACGCGAAAATACCTGCCGGAGCGGACTGGATTCTCGCAGATGCCCTGGGAATTGAGGAAATTAATTCTTATGTTTGGGATGTCGTTCAGGATGGGCTTCAGAACGCCCTCTCCAATCCGGAAGGATTGGCTGCCAGAGACCCGAAAGCATTTGAGCCGCTCGTCGAAGGACTGATTCTGAGCGGATTCGCCATGCAGGCAGGCAAAACCAGCAGACCGGCTTCCGGCGCGGAACATCAATTCAGTCACCTCTGGGATATGGAGCACTTGACAGTAAACGGCTCTTCTCCTTCACACGGCTTCAAAGTCGGAATAGGAACAATCTGCTCACTGGCTCTTTACGAATGCCTTCTGAAAACAGATATGGAACAATTGGATATCGAAGCCTGTGTCGCGGCCTGGCCAACGCTTGAACAGCAGCGGAAAACGGCGGAAGAAATGTTCGCGAATACGGATTTCCCCGACCTTGGCGTGACGGAAATTACCGCGAAGTACTCCACGCCTGAGCAATTACGCTCTCAGCTTACGGCTCTTAAAGAAAATTGGGAGAAAATCAGGGAACGCCTTAAGAAGCAGCTGATACCCGTGCAGGAAGCTCGGAGACAGTTTACCGTCATTGGGGCACCAACTGAACCGGAAGAGGTTGGGGTTTCCCGAAGCAGACTGCGAAAGAGCTTCATTCGCGCACAGCACGCGAGAAGGCGATTCACCATTCTCGATCTGGCGATCAGAATGGGATGTCTTGAAAAGTGGCTCGACTCCATATTCTCAAAAGATGGGCTTTGGGAAATAAAGGATTAGGAGTCTCTATTCAAAGGGGATGAGATCCAAATTGTTTTGCCGGTGCTGCTGATGAATATTTGACCGCAAAATCTCATCCCCAATCCTTGAAGCAAATGGAATTCCCAGGAACTATCCTGCCTGATTATGCTTTGTCACGATCGTGATTCCGTTCTCCGTCACGCAAAATCCGCGCGCCCGGTCAAGATCCGCGTCAAAACCGATCTCCATTCCAGCGTCAACACGGACTCCGGAATCAAGAATAGCGCGCCGGATCTTCGCTTTACGTCCAATTTCCATATCAGAAAAAAGAATTGATTCTTCCACGTGCGCGTAACTATTAACGCGGCTGCGAAAACCAAGGACACTGCGATTCACGAACGCGCCAGATATGATTGAACCGGAACAGATCAGACTCTCCGTCGCCATCCCAATCCGCTCATCATGAGCAAATACGAACTTCGGAGGAGGACAGTTCGGCTGGTACGTCCGAATTGGCCAGCGGGTATCGTAAAGATTCAGCTGAGGATCCGCTTCAATTAAATCCATATTGGCGTCAAAAAAAGCATCAAGAGTACCAACATCACGCCAGTAGCACTCCGTTTTACGATTCTCGTCATTGAATGGATGCGCGTAGACCGAGTGCTGGTCAATGATTCCCGGAATAATATCTCCGCCAAAATCATGCCGGCTGTTCTCTTCAAGCGCGTCCTGGCAAAGTTTCTCGAATAAAAATTCAGTGTTGAAAACATAAATCCCCATTGACGCGAGACAGTAATCCGGCTGATACGGAAGTTCTTTCGGAATGACCGGCTTTTCCGCGAAACCGACTACTCGATGATTTTCATCAACCTCCAATACCCCAAATCGTCGTGCCGCCGTCCCCGTTGGAACCTTAAGCGTACTAATGGTAAGATCCGCGTGATTCGTAATATGTGTCTCAAGCAGCTTCCCATAATCCATTTTGTAGATATGATCTCCTGCCAGAACCACCACGTATTTCGGCTTTTCACGTTCTATCGTGTAAATGTTCTGATAAACCGCATCACCGGTTCCCTGATACCAGTTCTCATCAATCCGCTGCTGTGGGGGAACAATGTCAAGAAACTGACCCAGTTCACGTTGGAAATATTTTTGCCAGCCAAGGTTCACATGACGGTCAAGACTCGTTGTTTTGTACTGCGTCAACATCAAAACCTTCCGAATGCCGCTGTTAAGCACATTGGAAAGCGTAAAATCAATGATACGGTAAGCCCCGCCAAAAGGAACTGCCGGTTTTGCCCGATCTCGCGTTAACGGCTCAAGCCGGGAACCTTTACCTCCCGCCAAAATTACCGCCATTACCTCATTTGCCATTATGGATGTCATTTTTGAAACCAATCCTTCTCTCGTCTGATTCAAGGACCGCGCTCTATTTCAGAAATCTTGAGAATACCCAATTAACTAAAATAGGCAAAATACAAAAAATAAACGATACTCTAGTTTATTCGAAGTGTCAAATCATAAGACTTTAAGAACTATTTTCTGGCAAAAATTTTAAAAAACAGAAAAATTTCAGGGTGGTCCCTATTGACGAAATAAAAAAATCTGGTATATTGAGTCGCACTTAAGAGATGAAATAGGAATATCTTTCTATTCGTCTTAAAAGTGGCCTCATCGTCTAGTGGTTAGGACACGGCCCTTTCAAGGCCGCGGCGCGGGTTCGAGTCCCGCTGAGGTCATTACTTATTATCGCCTTTTAGACTCTGTTGGAGTCAAGGCCTCATCGTCTAGTGGTTAGGACACGGCCCTTTCAAGGCCGCGGCGCGGGTTCGAGTCCCGCTGAGGTCATTACCCTCGTGATTTCACGAGGTTTTTTTATGCTCTTTCAACATTCCTACGTCCGAACGCTCTGCCTGAATCAACTCCTTACTTCTGGAGAGGATTTGAATTTTTCCAACTCACCGTAAGACGAACGAAAAAGTAAGGGGAGGGGGAAAATTTTTTCTTAACGCCTTTCCTGCCTCCAATGGAAACTCGCGCGGGATTTATTGGCCAAGAGGTTTAAGGAGGCTTGAAAGACACGGATGGAAAATCAAAAACATCCCGCTATGCTTCTTGAAAAAAATTCAGGTAATGACAAACTGAACTTTGTGTCCGTGAGGAATTTTTGAGCGGTAGTTCACATTTGAGGAAGTTTTTGAAGAAGCAAAAAACGCGCGTTTTAAATAAACCGCGCACGCGGAAAAATTTAAGATGGAAACGAGACGAAGGAGAAAAAGAGACTCATGAATCGGCGAGTTTTTGTGACAGGCGGCGCACACGGAATAGGACGAGCGATCGTTGAGGCGTTTCGCGGTGAAAATGATCGTGTTGCATTTTGCGATATTAATTCAGAACTTGGAAAAAAAGTCTCTGAAATGACCGGTGCCCGTTTTTTTGAAGTTGATGTGACGGAAAAAGAAGCACTTGAGACTTGTCTCCAGGAGATTTTGGAGGAATGGGGAGATTTGGATGTTCTGGTGAATAATGTGGGCATCAGTATCTTTGAGCCTTTGACTGAAACGACGGTTGAACATTTTGATCGGGTTTTGAGTACGAATCTTCGAAGCGCGTTCATCACATCGCGTATTCTGGCTATTCACCGCAAAAAAAATGAAAAGGAAAAAGACCAAAAAAATCCCTACGGTCGAATCGTGAATCTATGTTCAACCCGATACCTTCAGAGTGAATCCGGGACCGAAGCCTATTCGGCCTCGAAAGGGGGAATTTGGTCCCTGACGCACGCCCTCGCGGTTTCACTGGCTCCATACCGCATTACGGTGAATTGCATTGCTCCGGGCTGGGTGAGTGTGAATGAAAAAGAAGAGTTAAGCATAGCTGATCATGAATTTCATCTTTCCGGCCGAGTCGGACAAGCGGAAGACATCGCGCGTACGTGCCTTTTTCTCTGTGACGAAAAAAACGATTTCATCAACGGGCAATGCCTTACGGTGGATGGCGGCGTGACGAAAAAAATGATTTATCCGTAGTAAACTGATTGGTAAGAATTCCAATTCAAACCTCATTTAAGACAGGACAGGAAACGCCGTGTTTCGTACCATGAAGCGAGTCTCCCAAACGCGTTAAAATCCCCCCTCCAAACTCCTCCGAGGCGTTCCTGAAACTTCTTACCATAAAAATTCCCGTGAGACAAACAAAAAAAGCCGAAACTCGGTTCGGCTTTCGTTTGCGGAGGAATGAGGACGCGGATTATTTCATTACGGAACCTTTTTCCTGCATATCATAGTATTCGTAAAGGCTCATTTCCCTTTCCTGAACCGCCTGGAGGCTGCCAAAATCAACCGACGCGGATTTTACGCTGCCGCTCTGGGAACCTTCGTTCTGAAGGAGCTGCTTGCTCGCGACTTTGATCTGCTCACCGCGGACAAATTCAATCTCGGAATTTTCGCGGATTCGACGGGCATCGAGCATGCTGTTGACCGGATTGCCGTCCACTTTCGTGATGATGTCACCCGAACGGAGACCAAGTTTCACAAGCGGGGAATCCGCAGGAACTTTGCCGTCAATGACCGCGCCTTTGGCCACTTTGCCGGAGGACGGCTGGAATTTCACGACAATGCTCGTGGCGGCGGGTTCAGCACTAACCGGTGCCGGGGTCGTGATTACCGTGCCAGCAGCCGGAGCGGCAACCGGAACCGCATACGTTACGATACGAAGCGGAACACGGTAAACCGGGCAGTACCACGTGTAGTACGTGTAGCGCGGGAAAAGAATTCCACGGCGGCGAACGCACCAGAACCAGCATTTCGCGGCTCCGCCATCACCTTCAGATGCTTCAAGCTGCTCCGCGAATTTCGCGTCGCTGGAAGTATCCAGCGTCTCAAGCGAGGTGAAAAAATCCGCTTCTTTCACGGCAATTTCCTGTTCCGTCAAACTCTTTTCTTCCGCCTGAACATTATTCATACCGCCAAAACCAGCCAGAGCCAAAACCAAACCAAGCAATGCGAATCGTTTCATTTTTTCGTTCCTTTCATGAACTGAATGTTGATTAAATTGTCCTTATGCTCTTCATATGGTAAAAAATTTTTGCTACTGCAATGATTTGAAAAAAATTTTTTCAAAAAGCCAAATTTTCTTCGTCTTGCTTCTCTCACCTGGCCGAGAAAGGACTCTCCCCCGCTGCGAAATGGCAATTCACGGAGAGGAGAAAGCCTGCGGATTGGCCGGAAAGTTATCTCACAAATTATCTCCCGGATCTTCCGGAGGATCGAGGAGCGTGGCGCGGGGATTCAGGAAACGGATCTGCATTTCGATAATACCGTGAATCTTCGGCTCAACGATCGATATCTCTCTGCTTTCGGTGCCATAAGAACGGAACACGGGAAAACCCTCCTCCGAATTGCCGCGATAATTGACAAGAAAAACTTCCTGGGAACGATCCGTTACGAAAACAAGTTCGTCGATGGAAATATTCCGTGTCTTTCGAATCACAAGACAATCACCAACCCGAAAATCGTACTCTTGCTGAAGACTGTCGTCGCGAAACTGAAGGACAAAGTAATTCTCATGTCCGTAAAACCGCCCGGAAGTAAGCGCCAGGCTCCGACCGCGTTTCTCATGACGAAGTCGGCAACGGGAAATTCCGCCGCGAATGGGAATTCCGGTCTCTTCCTCCTGACTGTCTGTCTTCAGCGCGATGGAACGTGAACGGTTTCCCCTCGGATAAAGGTAGCCCTTGCGTTCCAGTGCTTCCAAATGGCAGCGGACGCCGTTAATCGTACGAATGCGCATCTCATTCGCGATTTCACGCAATGAAGGCGAAATGTGATATTTCTCAACATATTTGCGAATGATTTCGAGTGTCTCAAATTGCCGAACCGTCAAAAGAGCGGTGGAAGAATTCCGTTTGGAAAGGGGATCTGCCGATTCCGTAAAATTT
The DNA here is from genome assembly GCA_017408405.1 of Thermoguttaceae bacterium. Taxonomy (GTDB): domain Bacteria; phylum Planctomycetota; class Planctomycetia; order Pirellulales; family Thermoguttaceae; genus RGIG3701. The sequence continues at coordinate 471 of JAFQUP010000105.1, read as the reverse complement.
TCGACCTGCTGATGAAAACGTTGGGGGAAACACTTCTCAAAATTCAAAATTCTATTATTTTTCATTGGAAAAAACCATTTCTAAAAAATGTTTAAGATCGTTCCTCACACAATTTTTCTATACTCCATAAATTCAATTCTGGCAAGGAGTTCCAGGAAAATAGTCCCTTGAAAGCCGCCTGAAAAAGGTGTCTCGGAGAGCTAAAAATGAAATCGCGAATTATTACCGTTCAGTTATTGACATGAGATGTCACAAAACAGAAACAAAACCGGAGTGTCTTTTTTAGATGTGGGGAATGCGCGAGATTTTTCGATTAAACGGTTTTGTTTTGGGAATAATGTGAAATTTCTGGTAAAAAATGTGAAAAAAATCAGGGAGTAAGAAAGTATTCTCCCCGACCAAAGCTCAAACAGATATTAAATTTAACAAAGAATCCACCTGAAACTCAAATTTTATTGAAGCGTTTTGGGT
>JAFQUP010000104.1 GCA_017408405.1 Thermoguttaceae bacterium | reverse complement strand
CTGCCGGTGAAACTGCTCCGGCCCCTGCCGCTGAAACTGCTCCGGCCCCTGCCGTTGAAGCCGCTCCGGCCCCTGCCGCTGAAACTGCTCCGGCTCCTGCCGTTGAAGCCGCTCCGGCCCCTGCCGCTGAAACTGCTCCGGCCCCTGCCGTTGAAGCCGCTCCGGCCCCTGCCGCTGACGCCGCTCCGGCCCCTGCCGCTGAAACTGCTCCGGCCCCTGCCGCTGACGCCGCTCCGGCCCCTGCCGCTGACGCCGCTCCGGCCCCTGCCGCTGAAGCCGCTCCGGCCCCTGCCGTTGAAGCTGCTCCGGCTCCTGCCGCTGACGCCGCTCCGGTTCAGTGATTTTTATTTGATTTTTGAAGCGCCGCGTTTTAATCGGCGCTTTTTTTGTGTGTTGATTTCATTAGGAATTGAGTTTATGTCGAATAAAAAAAATCCGAATGAAGAAACAGTTTATCCTGTTTCTCCTGAAGATAATCCGGCAGTTTCAGATTTTGATGATGATTTGAATTTTGAAGCGGATGAAGTTCATTCCGTGGATGAACCAGAAACCCGTGAGAGCGTTTCGGCGATCACCGTTTCTTCCGTCTCCTCAATTCCCACGGGGACGCATACGGTCGAGGCAGGTATCGAGGAATCCGGCTGGCGTTTAGACAAATTTCTTGTTTATCGTTTTCCAGATTTCAGCCGTGTTCTGATGCGGAACGCGATTACGGACGGTAACGTTTTCGTGGACGGCAAAACGGCCAAACCCGCGTACAAACTGAATCCGGGGCAGTCGGTTCGTATTACTCTTCCTGAACTTCCGCGCGAATGTCCTCATTCAGAAGATATTCCGCTCGATATTCTGTACGAGGATGACTGGATCGCGGCCGTGAACAAGCCGCCGGGAATGGTAGTTCATCCTGCCCGCGGTCACTGGAGCGGCACACTGACCAGCGCTCTTCAATTTCGGTACGGGGATGATTTGAGCCAGGCTGGAGGTCCTCAGCGTCCGGGGATCGTTCATCGCTTGGATCGGGATACGAGCGGCGTAATTCTGGTCGCGCGAAACGACATCGCGCACGCTAAACTCGCGGCACAATTTGAGCAGCGTTTGGTTCAAAAGCAGTATTTCGCGGTTTCTTATGGGCGTCCGATACGTGACTGTGACTGGATTGATGCTCCGATTGGCGACCATTCCGGCGGTCAGCGCGAGAAAAAGATGATTCGTTTTGACGATGTGGGAGCGAAGAGCGCGCGAACGTTTTACGAAACGGAGGAACATTTTAACGGATTTACGACATTCCGCTGCTTTCCCAAGACAGGGCGCACGCATCAGATTCGTCTTCATTTGGCGCACATTGGCTGTCCGATTGCGGGCGATTTGCTCTACAGTACGCATCCGCGCCTTCTTTTGGGAGAATTGCGCCGCGATCGTTCCCTGGCTGGTTTGGACGAGGCGGTTTCTCTGCCCCCAGAAGCGGAAGATTACGAAAATCTGGATTGGAAGTCCGTTTCGCCCAATACGCTGGTTCTTGAACGGCAGGCTCTTCATGCCCGGCAGATTGAATTTCAGCATCCTAAAACGGGTGAGAAAATGCGGATCGAGGCACCTCTTCCTCTTGACCTGAGACGTTTTCTTTATCTTTTGAATAAATTCAGAAAATAGTTTTAAAACGCGAAAGGAGGTCTTAACGGCCTCCTTTGAGGATGAAAAACTATTTTTTGTTCGCTTCACTTTGGCGCAGTTTTTCCAATTCTTTTTGCTGTTTTTTGAGGATTTGCTTTTCATTTCGGAGACGTTCACGATTCATGGTATCCAGCAAACGCACTCCTTTTGAGTCATTGGCGGCTTCAAGTTTCGCACGTTCCTCGAGATATTTTGCTTCCGCCTCCTGAATGTACTTTTCTTGTTCCGCGACCTCAATTTCAAGAAAATCCAATCTTGAGGCGGGAATCGGCGGAGCTTTTTTGCCGCAGCCGCACAAAGTGCCGGAAATAAAAACAGCAGTAACCGCTAATCCGAGAATCGTATTCCGTAAAGTCTTTTTCATTGAACGTCTCCGCAAAAAAGTAATGAATGAGCCTGCTCAGAACATTCCGGAGGCACACTAGTCCATTCAGGCGATCAGCAAAGGGAAAATAAACAGTTAAAATATCGTCTATTTTCATGAAAAACTTTTTTTCTTTTGAAAAAACTGAAAAAACCATTTAATTTTTTCGAATTTCGCTGATTACTTCAATTTAATCATGACTGCCGGGAGAACTCCCGTAGGCGTTGGTAATTTTCCAATCGGCGGGTCAAAAGGCTGGGGTTCATCAAATTGTTCTTTAAGGAGTTCTTCGTTTTCCAATTTGGGACGCCACCAGCAATGCTCAAAAAGGAGCGCGTTGACATTTGCGGCTTTTTCGGGGTCTGTGACTCGGATTTTGAATTTGCAGACGTTTCCGAAATATTGCTGCGATGAAATTTCAAATCCTTCGCACTCCGGCGCGAGAGTGAACCATCTTGAAGGGTAACGCCATCGCCATGGCTGAAGTTTATCAGGATTTTTAGCGTAATCAATTTGGAAGCAAAGTTCAGTTTCCCCCTCACGATTGATTTCCGCGGGTTGAGATCCGAAATAAATAAACGGATTCTGCCGTCGACCGGTAAAAGTCGCGGTCAAAGGAGCGATGGGTATCTGGTGGAAGTAAATGAAAGCCTGTTCCCGTTTTTGAGTTCCCCAAATTGGGCGTTCGATTTGAGGCAAATTTTCATTTTCGCTTTCTTCTGACGAGGTATTTACGCTTCGAACGGCGAGTGGGAGGGGAAGATTCCAAAACGTAAGTCCCAGTTTTGGATCAGAATTTCGTAATTCTTCCGGCCAGCCGGTCCCTTTGACCATGAGCGTAGCGTAAGTCTGATCTTTTCCTTTGGGAATCAGGCCGTTACTGACAATGAATTCCGGGGATTTTGAGAAAATTTCGACTGGTCCTTCAAAACCTCCGAGCCGAATGATTTTGACTTTCAGGGGAACCGAGGCGTTGGCAAAGCGAATACCCGTTCCTTCGGCAAAGGCGAGAAAGTCAGGTTCAGGGCGCGAGAATCGAATCCGGTAGATATTGTCTTGGTTTTCTTCGTAAAGCGTATTGGAGATTCGGGCACAGTAAGTTCCGTCCTCAGGAATCGTGAAGAGTATCCTCGGATCCGAGTGGTGGGTACGCAGTCCGATATTTGGGCCGTCCGCTCCTGCGCGGTCATCGTTTTCGGCGAGGACTTTTCCGTCCGCGTTACGGATTTCAAGGCGGGAATCCAGCGGAGAATCCAGAGCGGAAGCCGTCACGTCAACTGCGATTTTCTCCCCTTTTTTTCCAGAGAAATAAAAATCGGAGTTTTGTCCGCGGTGAGAGAGTTTGCCGTAAAAAACGGAAGGAAGAGTAATGTTTTGCGAATCGGCGGCTTCTTGGGGAGTTTCCGCTTCGACAGTTACCGTTGCCGGGCGCAGGAGGGGCTTTCCATCAATTTCTTGAATTTGAACGACGGGGACGCCATCCCAATTGGGAGCGGGATTGAGTGTCGGTGAATTAATTTTCGATGCAGGAAGATTGATTCCGGTAATTTGAAGATCCTGGGCCGTTCCAGCCTGAATGGAGGGAGGATAGATAGAGTTGATCAGCGGAAGTTCCCCGACAGCCAGACGATAGACGAAATCGTCTCTTCCTCTGAAAAGGGAATCGCGAATCTCAATTCGGTAGAGACCATTTTCCGGTACTTCAAAAATCAAGATTGGATCCGGATCGTTTTTCCAGCAGCAGGCCCAGGCGAGTTCATTCCCGTTTGGTCCGTAAAGGCGCAGGACAGGCTGAAACCAGCCGGGGACAGCGTCAGCCAAAAATGGATTCAAAAATCGTCCGACAGAATGAATGAGCAGTTTCTGACCTTTTTGCGCCTCGAATTGAAAGAGATCGGTATCTCCGGGGCGGATACGTCCATTGAAAAGGACGGGCAGTTTCGCGGGGGGAAGCTGAACCCAGGCGATTGGTAATGACTTTTTTTTCTGATTGTTCCAGCGAACGGGGATTTCGGGGGTATCGTTTGGCTCAAGCTCTTCAATTTCCGGAATATCTCCAATTTGGAAGAGAATTGGCTGGGTTTGAAATTTTGGTCCTCTCAAGATTAACTGTCGATTTCCGCATGACGCGTTAGGCGCAATGGTCACTTCCAGGAGAAGTCCCTGCGAAATCGTTTCTTTGGGTTTCCGATCCGGTCGTTCCAAAAAATATTCCCAAGCGACACGCTGAATATCTTCAGGTTGGTTTCGATTCAGCATTTCGTCAAAATATGGAAATGCCTCAATGAGCTGTTCGGGAGTAAAGTAAGCCTTTTCTTCATCTGTTTTATCCGGTTTATTCAGTCGTTCCTCGCGTTTTTTCAGCATTTCTTTCCGCAGAGCGGCCTGTTCGTCGGCGGGAGCGTAGAGGATTTCGGCTTCTTCCTGGTAGAGCATTTTAGCTGGAAGCGCCACTTCGTAATTATTCATCGCGAAATTCCGAAAACGCCTGAGGATTTTCGCGGAAACTCCCTCGCCGGAGATGATAGCTTCTTCCGCCTGGAGCAGCTGTTTTCCGCCGATAATTACGCGGAAAGTGGTTCCCTTCTGCCCACCGGCCGGATACGCGTAACCTACGGTTGGTCCTTGGGCTGAAAGTTCGTGAGTGAGCAAAAGGGAAAGGAGGAGAATCGCGAAAAGGCTTTTTAAAGAGCCATTCCCGAATAAAAATCTGGCCAAAAAACTGGTATTCATTTTAAAAAACTCCTGTTCAGATCCGCGTGTCCTCGCCATTCAGGAGGCGTGAAAGCCATTTCATCGGCAAGGAAGTGAATAACCGGAAAAAGGTGAAAAGATTCCGGGAAGATTATCCCATAATCTCCGTGAGCCAGCCGGCCTCGGAGGGAGGATCCATGATTGGGAGGTCGAAACCTTTTTGGTTTGGCATTTTGGCCGTTGGGTCGATTCCCATCTGCCAATAAATGGAACCGAGTAAATCCTGGGGCGTGACCGGTCGTGAGACGACATTTTCCGCGGTTTCGGAGGATTCACCGATGACCGTTCCTCCTTTGAATCCTCCGCCGGCGAGCATGACGCTGAAACATCGTCCAAAATGTCCGCGACCTCCAAACCATGGCGAATCCGTCTGGATTTTTGGAGTTCTTCCGAATTCACCGCCCCACCAGATGATCGTGTCCTCCAAGAGATTTCTGTCCCGCAGATCTTTGAGAAGCATAGCCAACCCAAGATCCCATTCCGGTTGGCGTCTGGTTAGGGTTTCGAAATGGCGTTTGTGCGTGTCCCAGCCTTTGAAATTGATCGTGACATAGGGTACTCCTCGTTCCACCAGGCGTCTTGCCATGAGACATGACTGTCCGAACCACGTTCGACCGTAAGCGTCACGCATCGCGTCAGTTTCTTTTCCGAGATCAAAAGTTTCCGCAGCGGTACCGGAAATGAGATTCCATGCGTTTTGGCGGGCGGAAGAAAGATCATCCAGAAGGTCATTTTCAGGAAAACCGTTTCCCCAATAGTCCATTTGGGCGAGATGCCCCTGACGCCGGGTCTGTCTTTCGGCATCTACTCCCGGCAGGACGTAACCGGAGACAAGAAACGGCGTTTTGGAAGGATCTCCGCCCGTGATGAATGGCTTAAATTTTGAACCGAGAAAACCTGATTCGGAAAAGCGCCCCTGACCGGAAGTGAGGACGACGTAGGGGGGGATTGGTGAATCATATCCCGCGTCGTATCCGCGAAGCATTGAAATGACCGCTCCAAGATTCGGATAAACCATTCCTCCGGGCATGCGTCCGGTCTGCATTCGGTAAGAAGCGATTTCGTGATGGTTGGTTTCGTGGGTCATCGTCCGAATTGGAACGAAAAGGTCCGCGCATTGGGCAAGGTTTGGGAGGGACTGGCTGATTTCAATAGCCGGCACATTGGTTTTCAGCGGCTGATTCCACGTTCCGCAGTATGCGGGGCCTGCGCCGGGTTTTGGGTCAAATGTTTCCAGCTGACTTGGCCCTCCCCACATCCAGATTTGAATAACGTGTTTCGCTTTTCCTGGTTTGGGATGAATGGGAACGGATTGGGAGGGATTCGCGGAGGCTGGTGAGGAAAGGGGTGGGAATTTCAGCGCGGAAACAGCTGCCGTTGAGAACGCGAGTCCTTCAGCGCATTGAGTAAGAAAATGGCGGCGGTTCATGATGACTCCTTTGGATTTGGTAAAGTTTTCGAAATTCCAATTAATGCTGGCAGAGAAATTCTCTGGAATTGATCAAAAGCCACACGGAGTCGGCGTAATCACCGTTTTCAAACAGACGGGTGAGCCGTTCCAATTCGGTTTCTGTTGGTTTTCTGGAAAGAACGCTTAGCCAGAGATTGGTTCCCCAGTCCTTGACGGCCCGCTGAAAACGTTCAGGATCTTTCCATTTCAATTGTCGAATGTCTTTGGCGCGCGGAATGAATTTTCGGCCTATCCATGAATTGACTTCGTTGGAATTCATGAGGAACATTTGCTGCGCCTCATTGACGTTTTGATTTCTGTCGCTCGTTAGGCCGCTGTCACGAGTGGAACGCCCGAACATTTCGAGAAAAGAATTGGTCAGTCCCGAATCATAGAGAGAGACGGTTTTGATTCGGTCGGGAACATAGGCAAAAGGTTCCGGTACTTCGCTTACGTACCGAATTGAGACGGAGAAGAGATCCCTGAAGATGTCCTGCAGAACTTCAGCTTCCAGTCTGCGTACCGGGTAAAGCGCGAGATTTTTTATCGCGGTTTCAGTCATGAGCGATTTGTCTTCCGTGGATTGGGCGGAATTTTCCGTAACGCACGGAATGGAGGACTGCTGGTAAGTGCGTGAATTCAGGATAAAGCGAATGACTTCTTTCAAATCGTATCCGGAATCAAGGAGTTTTTTCTCCAGGATATTCAAAAGCGCGGCGTTGACCGGCGGGTTTTTTCCGCCCGGATAGGCAGGCGGTTCGCAATTGGCATAGAGCTGGCGCAGATCGTCTGGAGGGTCAATAATTCCCACGCCGGTGAGCCAAAACCAGAGACGGTTTACGATTTGATGATTGAAAGCGTGATTTTCCGGTCGAATGAGCCAGTCGGCAAAAACTTCTCGCGGATCCTGATTTTCGCGAACGGTCCCTTTCGTGCCGTCCGGGAACGTGACTTCGGGGGATTCAAGCGGCGTTGAGTCCCAAAAGACGATCTCTTCTTTCCATTGGGCGGAACCCTTGAACTGGACGCGCGAAAAAAATATGGTGACCTGATCCCGTTTTTCTTTAGGCCAAAGATCCGTTCGTTCTCCGAGGAACGTCAAAACGGCGGCGGAAGCCAGTTCGACAGGTTCTTTACGTTCCACCGCGCGGTAAAAATTTGAGGCAGGAGAGCGAAAATTGCTTCCCTGTCCCATGAGTAAAGCGCGCGCGAATTGATCATATCGGACATTTCGATAGATTGAATCGTGAAGCCACTGGTAATAAACGGATGCGCCGTGAGGCCAAAGATTGATTGGGAATTCCGCTTTAACGCGAAGAAAATCGGCCCAGCGCATGGTCCAGTAATCCGCGAAATCCGGACTTTCCAAAAGTTCGTCAATTAATCTGCTTCGTTTGTCCGGGGAAGAGTCTTTCAGAAATTTTCGTGTCTCATCGATCGTTGGAATCCGTCCCGTTACGTCCAAAAAGACGCGGCGCAGAAAAACTGAATCTGAGGAAAGGCGTGCCGGTTTGATTTTCTTTTGGTTCAGATCTTCCAAAACCGCGGTGTCGATTTCATTTTTGGGCTGAAACTGATCGTCAGACTCAAAAACTGAAATATCGAAAGAATTTGCGTCCTCCGCTTTTGGTTGGGGAGGCTGATTCTCGTTTGGCGCACTGCTTTCCGCCGCCTTTTGGTCTTTTGGGGAGACCGTATCCGGTTTGGGGAGTTCCGGAGTTTCTGTTTCTGCGCTGGCGGTTTCAGTGGTGGGCGGCTTTGGCATTTCCTCTGCCGAAATCGTGGAAATCAAGGGAAACAGTATTCCCAATAAACAGTTGGTCAGGATAAAACGAAAAATGGAATTCATGCGCGTCTCTTTCAGTAATTTTCAAAATTCAGGCTGGAGGTCCATTTAATTTAACGTCTGAAAAAATATTTTATTGCGGGAAGGAGAGAAAATGACGGGATTTATTAAAATTTTTCAAATTTGAGGAATTCAAATTATGGAATTTCTTTCTCAATCATTTCCTCACCGCGCAATATCGTGAGGCGGATGGGGTCCTGAAAGTCGGTAAATTCAAGTTCTTCGGAAAGTTCATCCAATGATTGAACGAGCCGTCCATTCCAGTAAAGGATCAGGTCGTCCGGCTGAATATCCGCTTTTGCCGCGCGGGAATCAGAGCGAACTGTGTCCACGAAGGCCGGCGTACGGGGGACGATTTCCGGAACCATTCCCAGACCGAGTTCTTCAAGTTTTAATGAACGTTCAGGGCGCGGGCGCGTTTCCTGTCCTGCCATTGCCGTGGTTTGCGCTTCTCCGGAAAGGATACGTTTTACCGATTCGTGAAGGTCCTTGGCGGGAAAAGCGAAATTAAGCCAGCAGCCCGTTCGTGAATGCTGAAGTTCTTTTCCGAGCATTCCGCAAAACATTTGCCCGTCCGAAGTGACCAGAGCACCGCCGGCGGAACCCGGATTATTGGTCGTGACGTCCAAAACGTAAACCTCGCCCTGCCACCGAAAATCAAACGCGCGGCGTGACGCTTCCAGTTTGGTCGTGGAGGAAATGGTTCCTGCCTGGACGGAAACCGCTTCATTGCCGACGGCGACTCCGAAAAGGTTACTGAATGCCAGAATCGGTAATCCATCAAGCGTTTTTCCGCTGGCTGCTTTCGCGGAATGCTCGAGGTCAAAGAAAGGCGTTTCCGATTTGCTGATTTTTAGCAAAGCAATCTCCAGATTGGGATCAATCCCCAGGATTTCAGCGGCAAAATGCGAGCCGTCTGAAAGTACGCACTCAATTTCCTCACTGTTCAGGACCGGGCTGAAAACCGTAGCGATCAAACCATCGGCAGAGATAAAAAATCCAGATTGGTACTCTTCCATTTCGGCGTAACCGCCCGCGCCGTAAATTTTGACCATTCGATCCTGAAGTTTTGAGGCTGTCTCTGAAAAAACGTTCCCTCCGAAAGTCTGTTGGGGAGCCAGAAACGAGCAAACCAGAAACGCGCAGAGGCACAAAATGAAGTAAAATTTCCAGTGTCTGACCAGTGAAAAAAAAGCTTTTCGAATCATTTCCCGCCTCCTGTTTCGAGCTGAAAACACTCAAAAATTTTGCCGTCAGCAAAGATTTCCACTTTCCCCGGCAAAAATCCCTGGGAAGTTTGATGCCAACGCGTGAATTTGAATTCCCACGGCAGTCCGCCATCCAAAATGTCCAGTTCCATTTGGCGGATCTCAGACGGTTTGCCTGGTTCAGTTGGTTTCGTGAAGAAAAACCGGGTGTTCACGCCGCCGACGTTGCCTTCAAGAACGTCAAAAAGCATTCGAGTTTCTTCCGTGTCTGAATTTTCAGACGTAAACGGAAGCGGAGATTCTCCAAAATACGTGAATTCAAATGCCTCTGGACCTTTCTCGCAAAATTCTTTCCAAATCGTCAGACCCGGGAGAAGAAGGCGGCTTTCCGGCGGAAGAGACTGGCGGGTGAAATCTCCCTGATTTTCCCAGAGAATATCCATATTTTCCTGCTTGAGAAGCGTTTTTTCTGGTGTCATTTCAAGCTCAAACCGCTGCCCGCCAAGATTCGTGCCGCGGAAAATTGACGAATTTTCATGAAATGCTGAACGAGAGGAGAGATTTTCCCACACGCGTTTCGTCTCAAGGCGATTAAAGTAAAAATTTACCCAGCCTTCACGAGATTCGTAAACCGCGGCAATTTCCGGAGGAATCTTTTTCAAATCCTTGAAAAGTTCCATCATTTGACGAAAATCTTCAGGAATTGGCGGATTAGGAAGCGGATTACCTTCCGGTTTCAAGGGAGTTTCACCTGGCTTTTGATTCGGATCCGCCATGTCATTGCCAAATGTGTGTTTCAGAAACGCCTGAAGTTCCGGAGTGGAATGAACTCCGCTCAAACGAACGGTGATTCGGTGATTTTCCACTCTTGAACCGATTTTCCGAACGAACTCAATCGGCACTATCCACCCCTTCGGGAAAATGCCAAGCACATTTTTGAATTCATTCACTGTCTGGATTGATCGCCCGCCAAAAGCGAGAATTCGGTCCCCAATTTCAAGGCCGCGAAGTGCCGCCTCTGAATCCTCAAGGATCTCGTCCACGACCGGACGCCCTAACTCATCCGAGGAAACGGTCGCTCCAAGTGTCGCGTGATCCACGACGCGCCCGGAACGGAGATGGCTCAGAAAATAGCGAATTTGATTGATTGAAATCGCGTAGCCCGCTCCAACGTTGATTCTTCCGCGCTTCTCAAATGAACATCGACCGTTGATTCCGATCAGTTCACCGGCGGCATTGAAGAGAGGGCCGCCTGAATTGCCCGGATTCACCGATGCGTCTACCTGAATGCAGTCCGCGTATTCCAGAAAGGTTTCCGCGGGATATTGATATCGGTGCGTACCTGAAACGATTCCCGAGGAAACACTTGGCGTGAAATCTTCCTCAAAACTGAACGGATTGCCAAGAACCCAAATCCGGTCACCCTGACGTACCTGATTGCTGTCACCGAATTTCGCGGGAGTGAAACCGCGCCGAACCCATTTTCCTTCTCCGGTCTCCTCAAAAACGGCTTCGTTTTCGCCTGATTTCTCCAGATTAGGCCTGCCGGCTTGAACTTCCGGAAGAATACGAATCAGTGCCGCGTCTCCCACTGGATCAAGTCCGACCACTACCGCGTGATAGACACAGCCGTCCGCCAGACCGCATTTCATCCAAACGCCGCATGGCTGAACTACGTGAAAGTTCGTCACGGCAAAACCATCATCTGAAATCAGGACTCCGGAACCGCAGCTTGATCCGTCCACGGGATAAATCGCGACCAGAGACGGTGTTAATTGAGCCAAAAGATCAATTTGCTGACGTTCTTCTTCTTTAAGATAATGAAAAGCTCGAGAATTTTTCCGCGGGAGTGATTCTTCTTCATTTTTTACGGTATGTTCATCGTGTGCCGCAATTCCCGTTTCGTTTTTTGTCGCGGCATTCTCACCGTCCGCGGATTCTTTTAAATTCACGCTTGGGACCGGAGGATTACTCGAGGCCTCGGAAACCGTAAAAATCGGAGCGATTCCCCAGATTGCCAAGAGAAGAAAAAAAATACTGAAAATACGAAAAACGCGCTTTTCCATACGGTACCCTTTGTCCGTGGACTTGAGATTCTGGATGATTCTGATTTTTCAAAATTTGAATCATTTTGGCAGGTGAGAAAAATCTCGACAATCATATTTTAGCATGAATTTCAAAAAAAGAAAGAGGGGAGAAAAAAGAAAATCCTTTTCTTCAAAGTTTTTCAGAAGAAATACCGAAATTTTCAAATAATCGTTAAATTTTAGCTGTTTGTTGCGGTCGATGGAAGAAAATATGAAAATTTTGGAAAAAATTGACGGATTTTCTGAAGAGATACTTGACAAAAAGCCAAGTTGACGGTAACTTAATAGAATATTGGAGTGCGAAGAGAATTTGGGGATTCCTTTTGCCTGCCGATTAGTGGCCGTTTTTCCCTTTTTCTGCTGCGTATGATTTTTAAATTCCGCTTTTACGGACCAATACCGTCCGATTTTTAGACCGAGGAAGTTCTTCATGGCGAAAAGAAGAAATTTTGCTGCGATTCTGGTCAAGTGTGGACTCATCAGTCAGGAACAGCTCGAAGAAGCGCAGAACGTAGCTTCTGTTCAGAAAATCAAACTGGCTGATGCTCTCGTCCAGATGGAATACGTTTCTGCGAATAATGTCATGCGTGCCATGGCTGAGGAGTACGGAACAAAATTCGTTAAACTTGAGAAACTCAACTTTCCCGCTGATCTCGTCGCTCTCGTCCCGGAGCATGTCGCCCGCGAATTTAATATCGTCCCTGTCGCGGCTGAGGATAACGAACTCACGATCGCCACTTCTGAACCTGATGATTTCATTACCATCGACAAGCTCAATTTCATGCTGAATCGAACCATCAGCATCAATCTTGCCCCGAAGGAAGCCATTCGGAAAACCATCAACAAAATTTACGGGCAGGATGGTCTCGCCGCGGCCGTTTCACTCGTTGCTCCCGCGGAGGACGGGGCGGTCGACATGACCACGGAAATTGACTTCTCCGAAACGGATATTTACGCCGCGAATGACGACGATGGTTCCCTGGACGAATCCAGTGCTCCAATCGTGCGCCTGGCTCAGCTCATCATTACCGAGGCGGTTCAGCTGAAAGCTTCCGACATTCACATTGAGCCTTTTGAAGACCGTATCAGAATCCGATACCGAATCGACGGTGTCCTGGTCGAGCGTGACAGTCCGCCGCGAAGACTTCTGGGTGCTTTGCTCTCAAGATTCAAAATCCTCTCGAAACTCGACATTGCCGAGCGCCGAAGAACTCAGGACGGACGTATCAAGGTTACTGTCGGAACGAAAGAGCTTGACCTGCGCGTGAGCATTATCCCGACCAACCATGGTCAGTCGGTCGTGATGCGTATTTTGGACAAAGATAATATTAAAATCGGGCTGCGCCAGCTCGGCTTCGCGGAAGATGATTTCACGACTTTCAATACCCTCATTCGCCGCCCAAACGGAATTATTCTCGTTACCGGACCGACGGGATCGGGAAAAACGACTTCCCTCTACGCCGCTCTGAACGCTCTCAATACGCCGGACCGGAAGATCATCACTGCCGAGGACCCGGTTGAGTACTATCTCGCCGGAATTAACCAGGTGGAAATCAAGCACCAGATCGGCCTTGACTTTGCCAGCGTCATTCGCTCCATGCTTCGTCAGGCTCCGAACATCATTCTCGTCGGGGAAATGCGTGACCTTGAAACCGCTCAGATGGGAATTCAGGCCTCGCTTACCGGCCACTTGGTTTTCAGCACGCTCCACACGAACGACGCCCCTTCCGCCGTCACCCGTCTCGCGGACATGGGAGTCCCCTCATACCTCATCGCGAGTTCCGTCATCGCCATCATGGCCCAGCGCCTGGTCCGTACCATCTGCAAAAAATGCCGCGAGCCTTTCCAGCCCCCTCAGTCCGTACTGGAGTCCGCCGGATTCCCCGAAGGCGTTCTGGAAAAAGCGCATTTTATGCACGGAAGAGGATGTTCCGCATGCAATATGAAGGGCTATAAAGGGCGACTCGGAATTTATGAACTCATGAAAATGTCAAGCAAAATTCGTGAACTCACGTTTGCCGAAGCCCCCACGACTCAAATCCGACAGGCCGCCATTACCGAAGGAATGAAGACACTTTACGTCGATGGACTCCTGAAGGTGGCCAAAGGCATCACGACGCTCGAGGAAGTCCTGCGTGTCGCGAAAATGTCTGAAGAAGACGGCTGAGTTAATCTCTCAGGAGTTTTATTCTCCTGGGAATTCGTGCCTGCGGCTTCAGCCTTTTGCCATGATTCATCTTTTCAAATGACATGCACGGAAAAACGTTGCCAATTTCAAACGAAACCCGATGTCAAATTGGTGTCAAATTGACATCGAATCGGTCTTGGACGGAGTTTTTTCCGTGAAATAAACGAATTTCATTCAAAATACTAAACTTTTACGGTTTTTAAAGGATAAAAAATATGGCAGTACTCATTGATAAACTTTTGCAGACAGTCGTGAAACAGGGCGTTTCCGACCTTCACATCACGACGGGCCAGCCTCCGGTCGTGCGTCTTCATGGACGCCTCGTTCGTCTGGAAACTGATGAACTTATGCCTGACGACACGGTTGCCCTGATGAAAAGTATTACGCCTGCCCGCTGCCAGCAGGAGCTTCAGGAAATGGGAAGTACGGACTTCGGTTTCTCCTTTGGCGATGCCGCACGTTTCCGAGTTTCCGTCTTCCGCCAGCGTGGAAATATCGCGATGGTGCTTCGTCAGATTCCGAGTAAAATGCTCTCAATGGAGCAGCTTAATACTCCGCCCGTCTGCCGTGAGTTGATTCAGCGTCCGCGCGGTCTGCTTCTTGTGACGGGGCCGACCGGTTCCGGAAAGACCACGACTCTCGCCGCGATGATCAAGTGGCTGAACGAAAACGTTGACCACCACATCATCACGATTGAGGACCCAATCGAATTTTACCATCCGAATATCAAAAGTACGATTAACCAGCGTGAGATCGGCGTAGACGTTCCGACATTCGCGGAAGCCATCCGACGCGCTCTCCGTCAGGACCCGGACGTTATCCTCGTCGGGGAAATGCGAGACCTTGAAACGATTGAGACCGCCATCACCGCCGCGGAAACCGGGCACGTCGTTTTCGGTACCCTCCACACCAGCTCTGCTGCCGGTACCATCAACCGTATCATCGACGTCTTCCCAAATACGCAGCAGGACCAGATCCGAACGCAGCTCGCCACTTCCATCCTCGGCGTGCTCTGCCAGACCCTGCTGCCAAGAATCGGCGGCGGGCGCGTCGCGGCATACGAAATGCTCGTCGTGGATGCCGCTACCGCAAACCTCATTCGTGAAAACAAAATCTTCCGAATCACCTCCGTCATTCAGACCGGGGCGAAGCGCGGTATGCAGCTGCTGGACGATCACCTCTTCAAGCTCTGGCGTGACGGCATCGTCACTCTTGAGGACGCGATTGGAAAAGCGAACAGTACGGAAGACCTCATGAAGCGCGTCGCCGAGTACAAAGCGGGAAAACTCATTGACGCGGACTGACGAACGCTTCTCCGCAAGGCTTTTTCGCGATTTCCAGATGAAAAAGCCTTGCGGAAATTAAACCCTTAAAATAAATCAAAGCAAAAACAAAATCTTGGAATTTCCCGGAGACTTCGTTTCAGGGGGAACTTTTTCTCTCCGGGAAGGACCATTTCGGGTTTTGACGGTGTTTCACTTGAACTTTCAATTTCACTTTCAAAATCTGACCGAAATTTTCAAAATCAATCAAATTTCCAGAGCAATTTAAGGATAATTATTCATGGCACTACGCGGTTTGGGGCAGGTACTGGTCGATATGAAGTTCATTTCCGACGAACAGCTCGGGCAGCTTCGTGAACAAAAACAGAGAAAACCCGGCACGCTGCTCGGGCAAATCGCCATTGAGATGGGGCTGATTAACGACGACCAGCTCGCTCAGGCTCTTGGAAAACAGCTCGGAATGGATACGGTCGTCCTCGCGACTTATCCTTTTGACGCGAAAGTCATTTCCCTCATGACGGAGGACATGGCGCAGAACTACAAAGTGATTCCGCTCTCTTTGGATTCGGCGACGAACGAGCTGACCATTGCCATGAGTCAGCCGCAGAATCTTTACGTCTGCGACGAACTTCGTAACTTCCTCGGCTACACGATTATCCCCATGGTCGCTACCGACGCGGAAGTCAATAAATATCTCGAAAAATACTATACCGCAGGAACGGAAAGCGTTGAAAAGCTCCTCGAGGAACTCGAATCGGATGATAGCCTGAACGATTTGGCGAAACAGGCTGACATCGACAATAACGCGATCGACCTCACCGGACTTGAGGCCATGGCGGATGCCGCGCCGGTCCGTAAACTCCTGAACATGGTCATTCTCATGGCCATTCGTGACCGCGCCTCGGACATTCACCTTGAACCTTTTGAAAACGAATTCAAAATCCGTATCCGAGCGGACGGTCAGCTTTACGAACTGGTTCCGCCGCCGAAACACCTGGCTTTCGCCATCACTACCCGCGTGAAAGTCATGGCGAACCTGGACATTGCCGAACGCCGTCTGCCGCAGGACGGACGAATTGAGCTTTCCGTTGGCGGTCATCCCGTGGACCTCCGCGTCAGTGTCCTTCCTACCCTTTTTGGCGAAAGCGTTGTCATGCGAGTGCTTGACCGTTCCGTCGTTATGCTTGATTTGGATAAAATCGGCATGGACCAGGAAATTCTCGGCAACTTCCGTACCGTCATGCGCCGTCCAAACGGCATCGTCCTGGTCACCGGCCCTACCGGATCGGGAAAAACGACGACTCTCTACGCCGCGCTTTCCGAAATGAACACGATTGAGGAAAAGCTCATCACGACGGAAGACCCGGTCGAGTACGATATTGACGGTATCGTCCAGATCCCGATTGACTCCAGTATTGGAAATACCTTCGCGCAGTGCCTCCGCTCCATTCTGCGTCAGGACCCGGACCGTATTCTGGTTGGCGAGATTCGTGACCTTGAAACCGCTGAAATCGCCATTCAGGCCGCGCTCACCGGGCACATGGTTTTCAGTACTCTCCATACCAACGACGCCCCAAGCACGATCACTCGTTTGCGCGATATGGGGATTCAGCCCTTCCTCATCACGGCAACGCTTGAAGCCGTTCTCGCCCAGCGTCTCGTCCGCCGTATCTGCACGGAGTGCAAGGAAGAAACTATGCCGAACACCGGACTGCTGGCGGATATGGACATGACGCCGGATGATGTCATGGGTAAAAAATTCTATCGCGGCCGCGGCTGCCCCGTCTGCAATAATACGGGGCTTAAAGGGAGAACCGGTCTCCACGAGCTTTTGATTCTGAACGACCGCCTTCGTGACCTGATTAACTCCGGCTGTTCCACCGAAAAACTCCGTGACGCGGCTCTCCAGGGAGGTTTGACGCCGCTGCGAAAATCCGGCATGCGAAAGGTCTTTTCCGGGGAAACCACGCTGGAAGAAGTCGTTCGTGAAACCGTTGCGGAATAATTTCAATAAATCACTTTTTTAACATTTCAATAAACACAAGGAAAACGCCATGCCTACGTATCAATTTGAAGCGATGGACTCCTCCGGCAAGGAGATTAAGGACGTCATTGATGCGCTGAACGAGGAAGAAGCACAGGCTACTATTCGGCAAATGGGTTACTTCGTGACCAAGCTCGCGGTCAAAAAGGACCGTAAGGCGTCCGTCGCCCAGTCCGGCTCAAAGCGCGGTAAGTCATTTGCCATGGGGAAAGTAAAGACGAAAATCCTCTGTACTTTCACCCGTCAGCTGTCCATTCTGCAGGATGCCGGTCTCCCGATCCTCCGAAGTCTCAAAATCCTTCAGGAACAGTCGAAGCCTGGCGCCTTGAAGAATGCTCTGATTGACGTCTGTGACGAAATTGAAAGCGGACAGACGCTTTCCGAAGCGATGGCAAAGTGCCCAAAAGCCTTTAACCGTCTTTACGTGAACATGATCAAGGCCGGTGAAGCCGGCGGTGCTTTGGAAATCATTCTCCAGCGTCTGGCCGACTTCCAGGAAAAAAGCGAAGCTCTCAAAAGAAAAATCAAAGGAGCTTTGACTTACCCAGTCGCGGTTATCGGATTCGCTATCTGCATCCTGATTTTCATCATGCTCATGATCGTTCCCTCCTTCCAGAAAATCTTCGAGGACTTCGGAACGGAACTCCCCGCCATGACCCAGCTCCTGATTGCCATGGCCGAGGGAATTAAGGTTTACTGGTGGGCGATCCCCGGTATTCCTTTCTCTATTGTCATGTTCGTGAAAACCGTCTGCAAATTCAAAGCGGGCAAAGTTGGATGGGACCTCTTCACCATTAAAATGCCAATCTTCGGACAGCTCGTGGAAAAGAATATCGTTGCCCGTACCATGCGTACGCTGGGAACGCTCGTCTCCTCCGGTGTGCCGATTATTGAGGCTTTCACCATCACGCGTGAAACTGCCGGAAACGCCGTCTTTGAAAATCTCTTTGACAAAATCCTTGCCGCTATTAAGGAAGGTGAGTCGATCGCCATTCCGATGAGACAGAACTGCACTCCGCCTTTCCACATTATGGCCGTCTTCTGGTGGGCGTTTTTCATCTGCGGCCCGGTCGGTATTTTGTGGTACATGGTAAAAATGAAGCAGCGTGTCCTGGACGATATGGTCATCAACATGGTTGACGTAGGCGAGGAAACGGGTGAACTGGACAAAATGCTCTATAAAGTGGCGGACGTCTTTGATGAGGAAGTCGCCGTTCTGACGGACAGTCTCATGAGCTTGATGGAACCGCTCATCATCATTGGGCTGGGCGGAATGGTCGGATTCATCGTTATCGCGCTCTTCCTCCCGCTGATTTCGCTTATCCAGACTCTGTCCGGCTGATACGACGCCGACACGGAATGCGCTCAACTGAACTTTTGGGCAAAAAAAACAGAAAATGAACCAAATTATCCGGTTGAGCGTATTGAATTTTATGGGAACTTTAACTTTTATCTTCCCAAATTTCCATTTCTCAAAAAACTTATTCCACAGGAATTTAAATATGAAACGTTCGCTGAATACCAAACGTCAGGGCTTCACGCTGGTGGAGCTTCTCACGGTCATCATCATCGTCGGTTTTTTAGCCGCAATGGTCGCGGGTGTTGCGCCGCAGGCCATGCGTTCCGTAAAGCAGTCCTCCATCCGCGCTGAAATTCAGCAGCTCTGCATGGCTCTGGAATCCTACAAAGCGGAATACGGCGAATATCCGCCGGACGGGACTGACTCAAATGCGGTTTCCCGGCACATTAAAAGATGTTACCCGGAGGCAACGAGTACGTCTGTCAGCGTCAATCCGGAAACCGCTCTCTGCCGTTTCCTTGGAATGCACGACGCGAATCCGCGAACACCGTTTAGTAATAATCCAAGCAGTTGGACCAAAGGGTTCTTTGAGTTTGACCCCGCCCGCGTCAGTGACTATAAATTTTATCCAAGCGGCTGCAATGTCCCGTACATTTATCTGAAAGCCCGCGGCGCGACGGGGAAGAAAAGTTACAGTCCGGGAAGTTACGTCGCGTACAAAGACGAGAACAACAACTGGTACAACGCGGAAACCTACCAGATTATCTCCGCCGGTCTTGATGATGACTTGGGACCCACGGGAACGGTCTCTGTCACTGAAAGCAACTTTTCCGGAACCGAGAAAAAAGCGGCTGGCATGGATAATATCGTGAATTTCGGCAAAAAGACGATTAAAGACCTGTTTGACTGACCTTTTCTCATTTCCATTTAACCGTAAAGGATATGGCATGAACACAAAACGTACCGCTTTTACTCTCATGGAAATGCTGGTCGTCGTCGCGCTTCTGGGAACGCTCCTTGGAATCAGCGCGGCCGGAATGCGTGTCGCGGATAATATGGCGCGTGAAGCACGAACGCGCGCCACCATTAGCAAGCTGAACCATTTTGTCATGCAGAAATACGCTGACTACCAGTACCGCCGTGTGCCGGGCAAT
This sequence comes from Thermoguttaceae bacterium, assembly GCA_017408405.1. Taxonomy (GTDB): domain Bacteria; phylum Planctomycetota; class Planctomycetia; order Pirellulales; family Thermoguttaceae; genus RGIG3701. The sequence goes on along the minus strand of JAFQUP010000104.1, from coordinate 11,438 downwards.
AATGCGCGGGAGCGGCTGGAAAATCTTCGAAAGCTCCAGGCCGCGGAAATGCCGGATTACTGGGACCAGATTCAGAATTACTCACCGAAGCGGCTCCTGGTCGCCAGGCAGAGCCGTACTGAAAATGATTTTCCTTCCGCGGAACTGCTCTACCAAATCGTAATGGGGATGCCGGAAGCGGATTCCGCCTTTACGTCGATGGAAATCGCTGACACGGACGGTAATGGCCTGAACGAGTTCGTGGACGGCTGGGGAACACCGATTTACTTCATTCGCTGGCCTTTCAACCATAATGACGGTTTCAACGGTGCTGTCTCCAAAATCCAGAATGGGGAGGATCCGGATCCGTTTGACCCGCAGAAGGTTGGAAATTGGCACGCGGTATTTCCGCTCATCTTTTCCTGTGGTCCTGACCGTGCCCGCGGCACTATCCTGAATTCCGACAACAGTAACGCAGGGTCGCCCGGTTCCGGAGGAACGTCCGGCGACTCGTCCGATAGACCGGAAGATTACTACGATAATATCACCAACCATAATCTTTAATTAAGAACGAACTGATGAAACGTTTCATATCGAATCAACCAGAAAAGCCTGTGGAAGTCCGTTTCGGCAGACTCTCATCCGTTCGCCGCGGCATGACGCTGATCGAGATATTGGTCGTGGTGGGGATCATGATGGTTTTGATGTCCCTCTCCATGCCGGTTCTTTCTCCAATCGCGGAAGGGCGTATCGCGCGCGAGACCGCGCGCGGCGTGCAGTCCGCGCTGGAATCCGCCCGCGCGCGAGCCATACGGCTTGGCCGGCCCTGCGGCGTCTCGCTCGTTCCGTTTCATGACAATTATCCTTACGGCTGCATTACGGTTGAGCAGCTCACCGCGCCGCCGACGATTGTCACGACCTGTTCCGTTGGAAGCAATGGAATTTCCCCGAGCGGATTTAACGGTATCCGCTTCAAAAATGGCGATACGGCTCAGCTTAACTTCACCGGTCCGCTTTTCACGTACGCGGATAATTCCTGGACGCCAGGCGGGAACGCGGGGTTTGGGGTCTCTTACGACTATTCCGGTTACGGAAAAGCCTCTGGTTCGGGGAGTACGAACACGATGGAAAACCGGTGCGCGGTCAATCTTTTCCCTGTTCCGGATGAGGGCAATCCATTCGCGAAAGCGTTGGGAATTGAAACGTCCTATGTCCTTCCGAAAGGGTACATTCTGGACCTTTACGATTCAGCAATTGGCTGGAACGGCGTGAAATTCAGCTCTAAAGCCATTTCTCAAAAATATCCGCCGATGATTCTTTTCCGTCCAGACGGTTCCGCCTCTGTTTATGTCAACGGACGAAATATTTCGTTGAATGATGCCGGGAATCAGTCTGACCGAAACATTTACCTTCTGGTCGGCAGCTGGTCAAAAATGAGAGACGGCGGCGGAAGCTCGCTCGCGGATAATGAAGAGGAGTACCGCACCAATTACGCGGATCCGTATTCTTACTGGGTCGTGGTCAATTCCGGGAATGGGATGATTACCATTGCGCAGAACAGCACGTCTGATGTCACCCGCATTACGAATCAGGGCAAAACGAGAGGAGGTAACTGATGAAACGGATTGATTCCCGTAAAAGCGGTTTTACGCTTCTTGAGGTTTTGATTTCGACTTCGGTCATTATGGTCGGAGTATTCGGAATAGCCGGAGCGATTGCTCTGAGCGAGCAGCTCGTGAAGAACTCGCTTCGCTGCGACATGGTGGCGAATTGCGGGCGCGCGGCATTGGAAACGATGGTGACGCAGAACTGGCTGGGCGATTTGGACGGTTTGAACGAAGGGAATGTGAAGTACTACAATTGGGGCGACGGTTCATCGACCGCTAATCGGCAAAAAGAGGATTTTAACTGTTCTGACCATATTCGCCAGAACAACGCGGGAGTCGATCTGGAAGCGAATCCTCCCCAGTACGACCTCTCGCTTAAGGGCGACTATACCTGGGTCGGAACGATTCGCAAGTGCGAGAACGGCTACTGCGAGGTTTCCGCGGCAGTTACGTGCAAACGTCCGACCTCCGGCAATGAAGTGATCAGCGCGAGCGTAACGCTTGGCAAGAACGGTTATTCTGATATTCTTACCGCGAAAGTGAGCGGCATCTCGGACGAGAACGCGGAAGAGCTTAAGGCCGGCCAGTACGTTTACCTCCGGTCGGCCAATGAAGCGCATTGGTACCGGATCAACAGCGTCTATCCGGACACTGACGGCGTGCTTAGTCTTGAGCTTCGCGGTCCGCATTGGACGGGCGGCGGGAACGGTGAAGTTCAGACTCCGGGCGGCGTTCTGGCCGCGTACACGCAGGTCGTTCCGGTGCAGCTGCGCGGAGCGGGCGATAATAACTAGCGGGCATTCCAACAATTTCAAAAGGATAAAAGTTTTACAGAAGAGTAAAATTTAACGATAGGGTTTCGAACATGGTTCAGAATGCAGTTTCCACACGTCGGCGCGGGATGGTTTTGATGATAGTTCTCGCGCTTCTCGCCATGGTCAGTTTGACTGCCGTCACGTTTCTGCTCACGACGGAGCAGTTCCGCGATGCCTCAGAGCAAAACCGGAAGATGGGGGAATTCACGCTGGACCCGGATGCCATGCTTCAGGATGCCGTGATGCAGGTCATTCGCGGTACCAACAATCAGGTTGACGGTAGTTATTCGCCGATTCACGGGAACAGTCTTTTGGAGGATATTTACGGTACGGAAGCCCCTCTTGCCGCCAATATTTCTTTGGCGTATTCGGGGACGGAACGCGGAATGCTCAAATTCTCCGGCGGCGAGCAGAGATACGTCGGAGCGGTTCTCACGTGCATTGACGAAAATTCCAGGAGCAATGGCCTGAGTACGGTCATCCTTGCCTACGAAAACGGCGCGCTTTATGCCGCTCCGCTGCCGACCGGTCAGGAATTTGACACTGAACGGAGGCAGTACATGGTGAATCAGCTCCCGTTCCAGAATGAAGGCTTGGACTTTGACGCGCCGGGACATGACCTCTTTATGTCTGTCCGAAATCCTGAAACGGGGAAGGTAATCATGCCCTCGTTTGCTTCCGCGGCGGAGTGGAACGGGATTTCAAGTTCGCCGTACACGATGTCGAGCGAAGCGGTCACGATGGACGCGGACGCGGACAATGACGGATTATTTGACTCCCGCTGGATGGATTTGGGGCTTCCGGTCCACTATACCGCGAACGGAACCGCGTTCAAACCTCTTTTCGGCATTCTGGTTGAGGACATGGACGGGAAGATTAACGTGAACGTTCATGGCAAATCGAATGTCGGATCCTCGGGTTCAGGTACTGTGAGCGGTACTGTCGGGCGCGGATTTGGCCCGATGGAAGTCGCGTTGGAGAAGGTGGTTGGGACAGTTGCCTCAAGTCTCTATTCATCGCGCATGGGGAACACGACTCGTTCTCCCGGTACTGATGTCAAGGGGAACTGGTACGAAAATTACGGCGAAACGATTTCTGAACGTCATGTTCAGCGCACGCCGATGGATATTCTCGGACAAATTTCCTATACGGTGTCGGATGGGACTCCGGTTTTCAATACGACGGATAATTTTAAAACGCCGAACGGTTACGATCTGGATCTTGGTTTGGAAACGATTCAGGGACGGACATATTCCGGCAACACGGCGACGAATCGTGCTTTTTCGTCGAATGAGCTTGAGGCTTTGATTCGCCCGTACGATTTTGATTCTCCGTTCCTGCCGGGGCGTTTGCGGAATCTTCTGAACAATTCCGGATCGACGGCGTCGGTTAGCGGAACCTCAGAGATTAACCGCCTGGTCACGACCGCGAGTTGGGACATTCCAGCAATTCGGCGTTCATCGGTCGTAACGGAAGAGAACCGTGAGCGAATGTTGCCGGAACTTTTGGCGGGGTGGCCGATTGACCTTTTGCGTGCCGCGACGTTTGACAGTCAGGATAAGTGGGATGAGGCAGCGAAGAAGTATCCGAAGCGTCATGCCTTTATGCAGTGCCTTTACGAAATCATGAAGCAGAGAAACATCGACATGGGCGGAAGCGGCTCGACGATTGAGCGCCGCCGCGCGCAGTGGTGCGCGAACGTGGTTGATTTTCTCGATCCGGATTCCGTGATGACTCCGTTTAAGCCGGAGGGAGAGACGTTTACGGTATTCGGCTGCGAACAGCCGGAGGTTCTGATTTCGGAAACACTCGCGTTCCATTCGCGGAACACGGAAAAGGACGTCAAGATTGATGAGGACTTTTACCTTGGCGGAAAGCACGCTAAGGGGCCGAAAAGTAAAAACGACACGACTGTTTACGAAAATTACCCGCTTGGACATTACGAGTACAACGGGAAAGAGCTTGAGCCAAATATCGTCAATAAAATCGAGAAAAATATTAATGAAATGGAAAAGAAAGGTTACGGTCCGGACAAAAATCAGGACTTTGACCAGTATCTTCGTCCGCAGGGCGCGCTTTTTGTTGAATTGGTCAACGCGAATTCGCGCAATGCGGTGAAGCGTCCGCCGAATGTTTTGAATGACATTTACGGCGGAACGTCCGGGAGTATTGATATTTCCAAGAAAACTCCGAATGGTCAGAAATCGGTCTGGCGTATTGTGGTGATGAAGAACGACGACACGCCGGAAAAGAGCGATACGGATCAGAATCTGAAACGAGATGAAACGACGGACGCTGATTTTAACGCTTCGATTTACCGCACGGCTTACCTCGCGCCAGTCACGAATCTGGCCCAGGATGAGTTTGCTGCGCAGAGTTCCTTGGCGTCGCTTGAGCCGGGGCGCGGAGTATTGATCGGTCCTAAGGGGGAGACGGTTTTCCGTTTTGAGGACCCTGGGAGTGAGACGGACGTGGCGGACAGTGAAAACGGCGCGATTACTGTTGAGTCGTCGATTAAACTTTCCGGAACGACAGTTTTATTTAAGGGCACCACCGGTTCCGCGGACGGGATCGCGATTGAAAGTAAAGAAAATGGGACCCGATTCAGCCTGACGGAAGACGGCAATTACGGCAAAGATAATTCAGACAGCGGGAATTTTGTCATTGACGACCCGCGCGACAAGCCAATTGACCGGGATAATTGGAATAAATTCGGGACGGAAAACAGTAATCGGCGCATGATTCATCTTCAGCGTCTCGCGGATCCGGAGCGCGACCATAATTCGGAAACGAATCCGTACATTACGGTGGATTCGATGATCGTGGATTTGACGGTCACGAATGCCCGCACTTCGGAATCGGAGGCAGGGGTTTCCGGCAATCGTCCCTCAACGATCGTTTCTCGACAGCGTGAGAAAAAGGCCTATTTCTGGGAGCAGGATTCCAGCAGTACCGCGGAAGCCGCGACAGGAGGCGGCGGTGAGTTTTCCCATTCTTTCTCGAAAGATAATCCTATGCCGGCGGATTCGGCCCAGACTGTGACCTGGTTTGGCTGGATCAATCGTCCCGCGGTGAGTCCTTTTGAGTTGATGAACGTAACGAACCTTTGCGCGTCGGAATTGCTTTACTGCTATGAACCGACGGATGAGGCTGCCGGTTTTGAGAAAACGTTTGGTTACCTGCCGAAATTCACGGAGAACAAACGCCGCGAGATATTTGGATATCTTCGGATTCCTTCCCCGCAGACGGTCACGCCGATGGTTCTGAATCGTGAGAATATTGATGGTGTGCGGCATACTGACGGCACGGTGGACGTTCCGTTCGCTTTCTACAGTATGTATCGCGATCCTGGCAGGATTAACCTGAACACGATTCCAAGTTACCGCGTATTGGGAGCACTTTTGGACAAGACGATTACTCAGAGTGACTTTTCGAGCAAATGGCCGAATACGGTGCAGAACCCCTTCAGGTCGATTGCGGAGGTGACTTCCCAGTCGGTGCTTCAGAGTTCAGATTTCCTTCAGTTCCTTACGTCCGATTCGACCAGTACGTTGGAGGATCCAGCTTCACGCGTGAATCTTTACCGTTTGGCGAATTTGGCGACGACGCGGTCGAATGTTTATGCGGTTTGGATTGTCATGGGATTTTTCGAGGTGGACGAAAATGGGAATATTCCTGCCAATAATTTAGTTGACCTTGAGGAGATTGAGATTGGGATAAATACTGGTGAAGCGAAACGATACCGCGCGTTTTACCTGATTGACCGTTCGATTCCAGTCGGCTTTGAGTATGGCAAAAACCATAACGCGGAAAAGGTGATCATGCTGAAGAGGATGCTTCAGTAGTATCTGGTTGGCATTTTTCCAAAAAACGGCAGCGTTTCGGCGTTTGCCGTTTTTTTTCGCAATAAATTGTCGTATCGCGCGTTTAAAAGGCATGAAATGGAAATCTGGACAACTGGAAGCACTTGAAAACGAATGGTTTGAGAAATATCATCCGATCATTCATGGCTATTTATTTGCCCAAACGCAGAATATTCATTTAGCGGATGATTTGGCGCAGGAGACTTTCGTTAAAGCGTGGGAAAATCGGTCGGTTTATCAGGAAAAGGGGCAGGCGAAAGCGTTTCTTTTTCAGATCGCGACGCGGTGTCTGAAGGATTTTTATCGAAAGAAGCGTGAAGTGCTCTGTGATGAAACGGCCTGGACGCGGTTGGAGAAGGTTTCCGGGGAACCAGGGCCGGAGGAGATGATGACGGTTTCCGAAGAGGTTTGGCAGTTGCGCAGGACCATGGCCTGGCTTTCTGAATCGCAGAGACAGATCCTTACCATGCGTTACTTTGGGCAGTTGAAATTTTCGGAGATTGCCAGAGTATTGGAGATGCCGCTCAATACGGTTTTGAGTCACGCGCATCGCGGTCTGACTCTTTTGCGGGAAAGAATGCGTGACGGCAAAATGGACGGAATCATGAAGGAAGGTGAAAAATGACTCAAGACAAATTTACGGAAGAAATGCTTGAAATGGAATTGGAGAATTCCGGCGTTTGGGATGATTTCGGCCGAATTCTTTCAGACGCTCATCGGTCGGTTTACGTTCGCCCGAATCCGGAGTTTCAATTACGGAAGGCTCAAGAGAGCCAGTCTCGTGTTCCGCGGCGTTTCGCCCGTTTTCACTTGCGGAACGCGGGCTGGGCCGTTTCTGCTGCCGTGCTGCTTTTGGCGGGGATTGTGATTGGCTGGTTCGCGCGCTCCGGGATTGAAACGAGGGAAGAGATTACCTGTGGTTTCTGCTGGGAGGATGAAGCGGATTTGGATTGGGAAGCCGGTGAGAATGAGCTGGTGGATTTCGATTCGCTTTTGGAGCAGGTTCAAAATGACGGTGCCACGGTGGATTTGGAGATTGCCATCCTGGAAGATTCGCTTGGGGAATGGTCGAGTGAGTCTGCTGAGGAATGGTTTTGATTGGGATTTGAAAGGAGAAAGGGATGAGATTTTTTCAAAAGAGTCTGGGAGTGTTTTTTTTCGGGCTGAGTGCCGCGTTTTGTGCTCCGATTGCGGCGGAAATGTCGGCGGATACCTCGCGAACTGGTTCGGATATTGCCGGGGAACAGGCTGATTTTGAGAAATCAGGCAAACCGGAAGTTGGGAGCGAGGCGGTTGACGCTGGAAACGTGATGATGGAAACCGCGAGGATGACTCTTGAAACGGGGACGCTTGAGCGTGAAAAGCCGGAAAATATTTTTCCTCCGGCGAAGTCAAAAAAAGCGCAGAAATCGAATCATAAAAAAGACATGAAGGGCAGTCAGGCTCAAGTTGCTGAAAAAGCCGCGAAAAATGAAAAGAACAAAAAGAAGGAGCAGGAAAAAAAACAAAAAGAGAAGGGGAATGAACAGGATGTTCGAAATTTCAAAAGCGAGTTGGACGTGACGACGCTGAAGGGAAACATGAGGGAAGCACTTAAAATTTATCCGGAGTTCAGTAAAATCGTGAGGGAGGAAATTCAGCTTGAGAAAAGAAGCAGAGAATTGGCCAGGCTCATTAAGCAGGAAAAAAATCCAAAGAAAAAAAACGCTATGGAGGCAGAACTTCGGAAAATCATTTACGAGCACTTTGATGTTCGCCAGGCGCGGAGACTTTACGAATTAAAAATCTTTGAGGAGAGGATTCAGGAACTGCGTCAGCAAACGGAGAGGCGAAATGAAAAGAAAGACCGCATCGTGGAAAAACGATTCATTGATTTGATTGGAACGGATGAGGATCTTCGGTTTTAGTCCGCGGGTTTTCAGGTTCGCATTGATTTTTCTGATGGAGATCAGACGGATAAAGTGAAGGGGCTTTCCCAAAACGCTTTCCGATGAGAAAAACGGGGAAGCTTAAGGTTGGGGGAAAGTCCCTGAAGTTTTTTGGGGGAGCGAGAGACAGGCGCGGAGGGGATTAAAATGGCCGCGTTTTGCGAAATTCGCTAAATGTTTTGGTTGAGAGGGGGGAAATAGTCTTCGTGTTTTGGAATATTCAGGAAAATTTTGTCTTAATTTTCTGAAAATAAAAGTTTTTTCTTGACAAAATGATTTTCTTTAGTAGAATAAAAGTAAACGATGATTTTGGTAAAGTGTCTTTGATTTTGACGTGGCTGATTTTGAGTTGCTTATTCCAGTCATTAACGCTTCGGAGAGTGTTTTTGAAAAACTCAGTCTGGCGGACGCTTTCACGGTCGGCGGAAACGACGTTCTTCTTTCATTTGCCGATGGTGTCATTTTTGCCGGAAATATGGATTCGAGTGTTCCTGAACCTGCGGCGTGGATTCTGTTTGTTCTGGGAGCGGTCGGAATTACTTTTACGCGCGGGAAAATCTCCTTCGGAGAAGCAGGGCGTGAGATTTCATCCATTATTTTGCTTTTGGGAACGGCTTGCTGTTTCTCTGCCGCGGGCTGTTTTCGAACGTTGCCAGCCTCAATTTAACCCGAAAAAAAGCACAGAGGGAAAAGCATGAGTAAAAAAGGATTTACGCTTGTTGAGCTTCTGGTCGTTATCGCGATCATCGGAATGCTGGTTGGGCTTTTATTGCCCGCTGTTCAGCAGGCACGTGAAGCCGCACGGCAAATGCAGTGCAACAATAATTTAAAGCAGCTTGGACTTGCCAGCCTCAATCATGAAAGTACTGCCGGTATCTTGCCCTCCGGCGGTTGGTGGTGGTACTTTACTGGCGATCCGGATGCCGGTTTCGGCAAGGAACAGATGGGTGGATGGCATTACTGCGTGCTGCCTTTTCTGGAACAGAACGCGCTTTTTCAGCTCGGGGCGGACGGGGATCGGTTCAGTTCCGGTTCTCCGCAGATGGAAAACGCGAAAACCCGCTGCGAAACGCCCTTGAGTTCTTTCCTTTGTCCAAGCCGAAGAACGGTGAAACAGTATCCAACTTCCGGGGCCGTTTATCCCGTGAACGCGAGCAGAATGACGATGGGGAACAAAACCGATTACGTGGGAAACTGTGGAAACGGAACTGGAAAACTCGATGGACCAACCTCTGTCGCGGCTGGGAAGGATCTTACCCTGAATAAAAAGTGGCGAGACACTCACAGTGCCTCAAAAGGCGTCATTTTCTCAAGAAGTTCCATTACTCTCGGAATGGTGCGCGACGGAACGAGTAATACTTACCTGTGCGGGGAAAAGTATCTCATGCCAGAGCACTACGAATACGGAAATAAGGATGGCCAGGACAACGAATCCGCGTTCATTGGGGCGGACTTTGACGTGATGAGGGCTTCCTATGAACAGCCTGCCCAGGACCGAAGCAACTATAATTCGTCAAGTTCACGTTTCGGAAGTCCTCATGCCGGCTCGTTCGGGATGACGCTTTGTGACGGATCCGCCCAGAGAATCAGCTATAGTATTGATTTGGAGGCCCATCAAAACCTCAGTTATCGCGCGGATGGCCAGGTGGCTCAGTTGCCGAATTAAGTTGAAATTCAGACTTTGGCTTCAGGAATACGCATGAGAGTGAAAAAGATTGGACCGTTCACGAGGAACTGGATGACTGCCCGATCAACCGTGCTGATTCGAGAGCATGAGCCAAATCCGTGATTTGCGCGATCTTTCGGAAGATGGCGACCAGTTCCTCCGGGACCGCGCCGTTTCGTTTCAATTTCACTTTCAACCACAAGGGATTTTCGATGCAGGACAATCTGTTTCCGACCAGTTTTGTCATGGGCTGGATCTTAGGCCTCCTGGTCATTGCGTACCTGCTCCTTCGCACACTTGGGATCCATTACCCCAGCGAACCGATCGATTTTTTCGGTTTTCTGCTTCTGAATTCCATCACGGGGATCTGTCTTGGCGCGGCGATCGGCTCGCTTCGGAAACGGCATTTGATGAACAGTCTGCCGACGAGCAAAACGCAGGGAGTCTTCATGGGGCAGGTCGAGCTGAAAGGGACCGCGCACGCTTCCGAAGCGGGGACGTTCGAGGGGCGTTTTTCCGGGAAACCGTGTCTCTGCTGCCGTTGGATGATCGAAGAGCAGTACCGGAACGACAAAGACGAAACGAAATGGCGCACGGTCAAGACGCAGACGGATCACGTTCCGTTCTTTCTGCGCGACGAGACCGGCGAGATCCTCGTGCGTCCGGAAAGCGCGGAGCTGGAATTTCCAGGCCAACCGTTCATCGAGTACCAAGGAAATCGGCGGCACACGGAATATCGCCTCCTTCCCGGAACTCCGCTCTACCTCCTCGGCCCCGCGAAATTCAATGAAGAGACCGGGAAACCGGAGATTTGCGCGGACGGGCACTCGCCAATTTTCACCATCACTCCGTCCGATGAGGAAAGTACGGCAAGATCGGAACTTCTCGCGGCCATGATCGGACTCATTTTCGCGTGGCTCTGCACTTCCGGACTCGGCATCCTCATCGTCGGCGCGGCACTTGAGGGCCGGAGTTTCGGCGCGGAACCATTTTTTCGGATCTTCGGAGTCACCGGAACCGTTTTCGGCAGCCTGGGAGTGCTGACGTACTTTTACGAAAAGTACGCTTCGCTCGTCGCTTTGCGCAACTACGCGCTCCAGGGCAAAAGCAATCTGGACGTTGAATTTCGGCGGCGTTCCACTCTGATCCCGCAGCTTACGGCAATCGTTCAGGGACTGCGTGAGCATACGGAAGCACTCGAACTCATCCTGGCTGCTCTGCGCAGCGGGATGGCCGGGAAACTGCGTCAGGCGGCGGAAACGTATCCGGAACTCGGCACGAACGAGAATTTCCGCAGACTGGAAGAGGAACTGGAACGGACGGAAACGAAGATCAGCCTCGCGAAGAACTACTTCAATGACATCGCGACGAACCTCAACACGCGGCTGGAAACGATTCCGGACTGCTGGATCGGAATGCTGGCTGGGATCCGTAAACTCCCGCTCATCCAGGAAGAAACGTCCGATGAGACTGCGGCTTGAGAGTTTCGCGGATGAAGTATCGTGTGTTGCGGAAAGGAAGAGACCGCGCTAAATCGAGCGGAACAAAACGTTTCGACACGAATTTTACCCCAAAACGCG
>JAFQUP010000103.1 GCA_017408405.1 Thermoguttaceae bacterium | reverse complement strand
TATTTATTGAATTCGCGAAACAGGATCTTCCGGTCCGATTCCCCAAAAATTTCTGAAACGAAAGCCGATCCGTGACCTGATATTCGGTCTCGTCGTCGGACAAATTGTACAAACTTTGCAGAATCAGGATCTTCAGCATCATCACGCAGTCATACGGCGGCCTTCCTCCTTTTGGAGAATTCTTGTACAGACATTCCAGCTTTTTCCGAAAAATATCCCACGGGATCAGCGTTTGCAAAATAGTCAGCCTGCACCCGATTTTTCCAGCCGATCGTCCCTTTTATTCACGAAGAAAAACCGCGTTTGCGACATTTTGTACACCTCTTTTTTATCTCAAAACCCGAAACTATTTCTCCATGATAACAAATATTGACAAAAAATCAAATGGACTTGATTTCAAATTGGCATTTTTTTGGAAAAAAGCTCTTCTCTCGCTCAAACTCCTTGACGCGGCGTTCTTTTTATGCTAAAATACTTTTTGTTGGATGACTTTTTGTGAAAAAAGTGGTTTTTTGAGGTTGCCATAAAATAATTAAGGGTTTTGTGTGATTCTTTTACGCGTTTTGCGCGGATGGAATTAGGTTATGCTAAAATTCAAAAATATTCGTTGTTTTGGCTGGATTATGCTCCTATTTTTTCTTTTTGGAGCAACCTGTTCATGCGCTAAAAAGGAAAAGGCTTTGTCTCCTGAGGAAATCGAATGGTCTCGTGAGATTCGGATTCCATTGGTTCAACTTTGCGAAGTGAGTCAGGAAAGCTCGATTTGTCCGCAGACTTTTTCAGGAACCGCTAAAGAAGGAAGAACGATTCAGATGGGATTTCGGGTTCATGGTCCAGTCGTTTCCCTGAAGGCCAAAATTGGAGAAATGGTGGAGGAAGGGGAAGAATTGGCCCGATTGGATCAAAGAGATTTTTTGAATACTCTGGCGGTGGTTGAGGCGGGAATCGCGGAAGTTCAGGCAGGACTGGATGCCAAGACCGCAAGTCGGGATGGATCGGTCGCGATGCTTCAGAAGCAGCTGGACGCGGCCTCCGTTCAGTTGGCGACGGTTGAAAAGAATCTGAAGAAATTTACGGAGCTTGAAAAAAAGGGGGCAGTTCCTGAGATCAAGCTTGATGAGCTTAAACTTCAGCATGAGCAAGCTCTGGCAGCGAAAGTCGCGGCAGAAAAACAGCTGGAGAATGGAATTAAGGGTCTTGATGAGGAAATTAACGGGTATGAGGCAAAGAAAAAAGGGCTTCTGGCACAGAAAAAACAGGCGGAGGACGCACTCTCCGACACGATTCTCCGCGCGCCGTGCCGAGGTTTTGTGACGCAAAAATATGTTGAGGAAGGAGAGCTTATCGCTCCTTCTGTTCCAATTTTGGCGTTTACGGATGTTTCAGAGATTCTGGTTCAGACGACGATCCCGGAATCGCTTTTGGTTCGTCAGAATGAATTTGTTTCTTATCGTTGCTCATTTGAGGCGTATCCGGGAGTATCGTTTGAGGCGGAATTGAGTTCTTTGGGCAAAGCACTCCAGACTGGCGGATACGGTTATCCGCTGGAGGTTCGTTTTCAGGCGGTGGAAGAAATGACGATTTATCCGGGAATGGCTGCTTCCGTAACGATTAATTTTGAGCCGAAAAAGGGCGAGTTTCTTGTGCCGCTGGTTTCCATTACGGGGGATTAAGTTGTGCCACGGAAGGGAGAACGGGCGGATGAGTATGATGGGGAGAGCAGGGAATCCGTCGTGTGGAGTGTGTCACCTGAAAATAAGGTAGTCAAAAGAAAGGTGAAGATTGAGCGTTTGACGGAAGAAGGAGCGGTCGTGACTGGAGAGGTGAGCGCGGGAGACAAGATCGTTGGACCGGGGGCACGATTTTTGAGAGAAGGGCAGACTGTTCGGGTTTTAAATTAAGGTAATGGAGGACGAAAATGCTGTCGGAATATGCCGTTCATCATCGGGTCGTCATTGGCTTTTTCGTTTTTTTGCTCGTAGCAGGCGGAATCTTTACCTATTTTACGATTGGCCGTTTAGAAGATCCGGAATTTACGATTAAGACCAGTGTCGTGGTGACGCCTTATCCAGGGGCAAGTGCTCGAGAGGTTGAGGAAAATGTGACCGATTTGGTGGAAAGGACCTGTCGAAGACTGAAGAATCTTCGCCGGCTTCGTTCCTGGTCCATGCCGGGACTTTCTTTGATTTATGTGGATCTTGACGAAAGTGTCTCGAGCAGTGAAATTTCGGAAAACTGGACGGATCTCAGAAATAAATTGGCTGAAATCCGTCTGAAGCTGCCTCCAGAAGCGGTTTCTCCAATTGTTCAGGATGATTTTGGTCAGGTTTACGGAATCGTTTTGGCTTTAACCTGCGAAGGTTTTTCACCGGCGGAACAGCTGGAACGTGCGAAATTTCTTCAGCGTGAATTCAGTCTTTTGAGTGAGGTTGGGCGAGTGGAGCTTTGGGGAGTTCCGGATGAGCAGATTGAAATTCGGATTTCGCAGGCGAAAATGACGCAGCTTTCCATTTCACCATCGGCAGTACTGGCGGCATTGACGACGCAAAATCTGATGATGGATTCCGGTTCCATGCGATTTGAGGGAGAAGATATTCGCCTGACGCCATCGGGGAAATTTCAAAGTATTGACGAGATTGGCGATCTGGTTATCGTCAGCAGTACCGCGCAGTCTTTTTTAAGTCAGATTCAGGGACATTCCGGAGAACTGGTTCCAGGTGCTGTTTCTCAGGGTGTTCTTCAAAAGCAGAATCGGCGTTTGGGGGAAGGGGAAATAGCCGGAACGTCCCAGCAGATACGTCTTCGCGATATTGCTTCCATCCGTCGGGTAGAAAAAGATCCTTCGTCAAAGATATGTCGATTTGATGGTAAAAATTCAATTGCGATCGCGATTTCTCCACGTCCGAATGGTAATGTCGTGAAGCTTGGAGAGGAAGTTCGCCTCTGCTCAAAGCAGGTCATGGGAGGTTTTCCCGCTGGATGTGAACTTTCAGATATTACGTTTCAGCCGCAGGATGTGAATGAGGCGGTTTCTCTGTTCATTAAAAACCTGCGTGAGGCAGTTGTTATCGTCGCGATTGTCGTCATGATTTCCATGGGGTGGCGGAGCGGAATATTGATTACCAGCAGTCTGTTAATCGTGATTTTGGCCACAATGTGCGTGCTGGAACCGATGGGAATAGTTCTTCAGCGTATTTCATTAGGAGCGTTCATCATCGCGTTGGGGATTTTGGTTGATGACGCTGTTGTGGTGGGAGATTTGATTATTGTTCGCATGCAGAGAGGTATGGAAAGGGCCAGGGCTTGCGTGGAAGGGGCAAAGCGCGCTTCCTGGCAGCTGCTTGGGGCGACTGTCGTCGGAGCTTTGGCATTTCTGCCGATTTACCTGACCCCCACCAATGTTGGTGAGTACTGTTCCTCGCTTTTTCTGGTTGTTGCTGTTTCATTGGGGATTAGCTGGTTCGTTGCGGTGCTTCAAACGCCGGTGGTTTATTATCTTTTTGTGAATGTGAAACAGACAGAGGCTTCAGTTGATCCGCATGGGGGACCGATTTACCGTGCGTACCGGCATCTTCTTGCCTGGGCTTTGACGCATCGAGTACTGGTGATTGGTCTGATCGTTTTGTCGTGTGGAGTAGCCGCGGCGGAATTTCGGCATGTGGATCAGAATTTTTTTCCGAGGGCGCGAAGAACTCAGTTCTGGATTGATTTCTGGTTTCCAGGAGGAACCTCAATAGAGACAGTCTCGAATGACATTCGTGAGGCTGAAGCCTATCTTGCGCGATGCAGAGAGGAGGATTGCGGAATCACGTCATTCACGGCTTTTATCGGGTCAGGCCCCCCGCGTTTTTATTTGCCGTACGAACCGGAATTTCCTCATCAGAATTACGGACATATCGTGGTGAATGTTGAAAAGGTGGAAGATGTTGATGTTCTTTTGGAACCAGTGAAACTCTGGATGAAAAATCATTTCCCTCAGGCGCAGGTACGGGTTCAGCGTTTTGCTACCGGGCTTCCGACTCCTCATGAAGTGGAGGCCCGGTTTAGCGGTTCTGATCCGCGGGTACTTCAGCAGCTGGCGTTTCAGGCAGAGAAGATTCTGCGAGAGTCTCCATTCGCGCAGGATATTCAAAATAACTGGCGGGAAAAAGTTTTGACGCTTTCTCCGAAATACTCGCAGAATAAAGGACAAAGAGCGGGATTGACACGAACCAATCTGGAATTTTCTCTTTTAGGAGCGACGAAAGGAATTCAGGTCGGGGTTTTCGCGGAAAATGAAAACAATATTCCGATTGTGGTTCGCGGGATGGAAAAAGAGCGTAATGATATTGAAAACGCGCAAAATATTCAGGTCTGGGGGCCAATGCCTGGGAGTGTGCCATTGGGTGAATTGGTTTCTGACATGGAATATGTTTGGGAAGACGCGAAAATTTATCGATATGACAGTCGCCCGGCGGTTGTCGTGGGAGCCGATGCGTATGGAGCCTCGTGGATGACTCTGATAAAAGATGTTCGGGAGAAGATTGAGGGAATTGAATTGCCTGAAGGGTATTCTTTTGAATGGGGAGGGCAATTTTATGAATCCAAAAAGTCAACGGAAGAGGTACTTGCCTGGCTGCCTTTGGCGTGTGTTTTGATGCTTGGTATTGTCGTGGCTCTGTTTAATGATTTGCGTCAGCCGCTGATTATTGTCCTGACTGTTCCGCTGGCGATGATTGGGATCACGACGGGGCTGCTTCTGCTTGGAAAATCTTTTGGATTCATGGCTTTATTGGGAGTCATGTCCCTTTTGGGGATGATCATCCGAAATGGAGTCGTTCTCATGGATCAAATTGATGAAGAACTGACAAAAGGAGGTTCGCGGTTTGAAGCGGTGCTTGACGCTTCCGTGGAGCGAATGCGGCCGGTTGTCGTCGCGGCCTCAACGGTCGTGGTGGGGATGATTCCACTTCTGCGTGATCCAATGTTTGACGCGATGGCGACGGCCATGATGTTCGGATTGATTTTCTCAACTGTTCTGACGCTTTTTGTTGTTCCTGTCCTTTATTCCATTTTCTTCCGGATACGAAAAGGAACATAAGTTTGTCTTGAAGGAAAAGAACATGGTGATGGCGGATTTTATGGTTTTTAAGTGAAGTATTCCGTGCTGTTCGCTATTTAGCGGCTCGGGTGAGTTTTTTAGTTCATAGTTTGATTAGGAAATGGAGTCCCGCCAATGAAAAAACGATTTTTGATCATTTTCTGTTTCTGGGTGGCTTTCCTTTCGTGCGTGAGTCTGCGTGCGGAAGGAGAGGCTGGACCGGTGAGTTCCGCAGTGAGTGCCCCGGATATTTTTCCGCGTGAGTCTTTCGGAAAAGCTCTCGGACCCGCGCTGGTCTGGGACTTCACGAAAGGGGAACTGCCGGCGAATGGAAGACTGCGGAAATTCTCGCAGATCCGTGAAGGCGCAGGCCTGGTCCCTACGGCTCTGGAATTGGAAACGGAAGCCGGTTTTCGAGTGAGTTCGCCCGAAGATTTTGAGCTTCCAGATGCGTTTTTCTGGGAAGCGGAAGTCGTTCCTGGGCTTGAGTGGAAAGACGAAAAAGCCGCGGAAACAGCCGCAAAACACCGCGCGAATGTGCTTTGGGACAGCATGTACATCACGTACGTGACGGACCCGGAGGACGCGCGCTGCCACCGCGGATTCCAGGTCGGGCTGACCGATTGCGGAAACGGTCTCTGGCAGCCGGTCCTTCACGTCGGTTTCGGACGCATGACGGACTGCGTGCGCGGTCCGCGAGTTGCGGTGAAACCGGGAGAAACTGTCCGGCTTGGATTTTTCTTTGACGCGAATCGATCAGTCACGTGGTTTTTTGAGGGGCAGAAAACGCAGGGGACCGTCTCAACGTCCGGCCCTATCGCGCCCGAAAGGTATGCTCCGGTCATCGGAGACCGCTACGGGTCGAATTACTGCCCGTTCAACGGGATCGTGAAGCGTGTCGCCATTACGCCGTACGAGCGCCGTCCGATCGGGGTCTCTTTCTCCGGGCGCGGTGCGTTTGAACGCGGAGAAAAGGAAGCAAAGGTCACGACGCGGATCGAGAATTTCTCGGCGGAAGAAATTCAGGACATCCGGGTCGAGATCGTGCAGAAAAATGAGGAAGCCGGAGTCGGTTCTGAATTCGGATCGGAGATCCCGCTCATTTCTCAGAAATTCGCGGAACTCGGCGCAAACGGCACGGCAGAAGTCGTTTGTCCGGTCGAGACGTGCGTGAAACCGGGCTGGTACTCGATCGAAGTACGGCT
Source organism: Thermoguttaceae bacterium (assembly GCA_017408405.1). Lineage (GTDB taxonomy): Bacteria > Planctomycetota > Planctomycetia > Pirellulales > Thermoguttaceae > RGIG3701. Next base: position 3,241 of record JAFQUP010000103.1, on the reverse strand, counting down.
TTCCGGCAAAAAAGCGGACGGTTCCGAGACGTCGGCAAGTCAGGAACTGAAAGTCGGCATTGGCCCGGTTTTCGCGGACCGGTTCCCCGCTCTGATCTGGATGTTCAACAATCGGCCGTACGAGGAAGTGCTCGATTTCGGTTTTACGCACGGATTGACTGCTTTCGGGTACGGAACTCCGGAAAAAGTACCGAGTCTGACTACGACGGCGTTTGAGCAGCTCGACAAAGCGCTCGTGGATGGCTTCCGTCTGGTGAAGACCGTCTACCTAGCTTACCCGAAAGGGAAAACGGAGGACGATTTCCTTCGCTTTGACCGAAACGAAAACCGGCGGTTCAACTCGAAAGGAAAAGGGAATCCGGAAGCCTCCGACCCGGCACTTCACGACCTTGCGCGTGAGATCGCCAAAGCGAATGCGGAAATCTTCGGAACGCACCCGGCATTCGGCGGGATCTTGCCCAACTCGGAACGCCGGGACGGTACGTTCCCCTCCTTCCGTACCGAAATGGACCGATACCGCGCAGAAACGGGAAAGGAAGTGCCTGCGGAAGTCTCGGGCAGTACTGCTCCGCGCGACCTTGCGCCGAAACGTTTTCCCGATGGGATCGTTCCGGACGATGACCCGATCCTGAACTACTACCGCTGGTTCTGGTCCGGCGGAGACGGCTGGCCGGGGATCAATTCCGCGTCGGCACGGGAGTACCGAAAGGTTGCCGGAAGATTCCGCGACGGTTCGGAAATGCAGAAGGCGCGTCCGTTTTTCAGTTTCTACGATCCGTCGGTCCGCGTGCCTCCGAAATGGGGGTCCGGCGGCGACGTGGACGTTTTGAGCCAGTGGGTCTACGCCTATCCGGAACCGATGAACGTGGCGGGACCGACCGAAGAACTCTTCGCCATGGCAGGCGGAACGGGACAGGACGTCATGATCATGACGCAGATCATCTGCTATCGCTCGCAGATCGCGCCGAAAAACGTTCCCGTCAAACCAACTCCCCAGTGGGTGAAAGAGAAACCGGACGCAGACTTTCCGACCATTCCGCCGGATACGCTCCAGGAAGCGACCTGGGCGATGCTTGCAAAACCGGTCCAGGGGATCATGTACCATGGGTATGCGTGCATCGCGGAGACCGGCGCACAGACCGGGTACGTCTACACGAATGACGAAACGCCGGAACGAATGCGCCATTTGATGAAAAACGTGGTCGCGCCGCTTGGTCCGACACTCAAGCACCTTCCGCGGGCCGTGCCTCCGGTGGCGGTTTTGGAAAGCTTTACCAGCGCGATCTTCGCAGGGACGGGGACCTGGGGCTGGCGTGCGCCGGATCTCACGTTCCTCCAGCGTGCGCGGCTTGACCCGCGTGTCGTCTATGAAGAAACGGTCCTGCGTGACGGTCTGAACGACGTGAAGGTCCTCTACGTGCCGCAGGCTCCCTACCTGACGCTGCCGGTCATCGAGAGAATTCGGAAGTTTCAGGCGGACGGCGGGATCCTCATCGGCGACGAAATGCTCTGCCGTGCTCTGAAAGCGGACATTCTCGTGCCGGTGAACAAGGTAGAGACTCCCAAAATGGATTCGCTTGAGGACGTCGACAAAATGGCGCGGGTCTGGGTAAACACGCAGGCGCAGGAATTCACGCGTCAGGCGAAAGAGACCTCGATCGCGAACGTCGAAACGCTGCGCAAAGCCCTCGACCCGCATTTCCTTCCGCGTGCGGACAGTTCCAGTCCGGAACTCTTCACGTTCGCGCGTCAGTGGGAAGGCGTGGATTACCTCTTCGTCATCAATGACCGGCGTACGTTCGGCGACTACGTCGGACAGTGGGGCCTCACGATGGAAAAGGGCCTGCCGTTTGAGGGATACGCGATGATGGAAGATACGAAAAAAGAGATCCGGGCCGTCTATGAACTTTCCCGCGGCGGCGAGATCCCGTTCACGCGGACGGACGATGGAATGCGCGTTCAGGTCCCGCTGAAGTACGAGACGAACGACGGTCGGCTTCTGCTTTTCCTCAAGTCGAAGATTGCGTCTCTGGACGTGAAGGCTCCTGCGAGTCTCAAACGGGGCGAGGTCTGCCGCGTGGAACTTCAGATCCTCGACGCGGATGGAAAACCGGTCCATGCACTGCTTCCGGCCGAGATCCGTCTTTTCGACGCGAACGGAAAAGAACTCGACGGAGCTGGTTTCGTCTGCGCAAAAAACGGAGTCTGCACGCTGGAGATCCTGACGAACCGGAACGATCCGGCAGGCGGCTGGCGTCTCTGGTGCCGTGACCGGGCTTCCGGAATGACGAAGGAGATCAGGATCGCCGTTTCGGAGTGAAATTTTCAAGAAACCGAGTCGCGGAGTCTCGTAAGACTTGCAGCTATCCGGGTAACAGCTTTTGAACCGTTAGACACTGCACCGGCAGCCGCTAGTGCAGTGTCTTGGGACATTGAGGCAAACGAGATCGTCGTATCATACTGGCCTGTTTTGCAGTTATTGTCCCCGCATACACCTTCGTTCGTGCGGCCGCAAGCGGGAAAATAATGAGCGATGCCCCTCTGGCACGCACTTGTCGGACGAACCTTAATTATTTAATCATCTTTGTGCGTCTTATCTGGAAACGACACTGTGTGAACCGACACAGTTCCATCAGAATGGAATTGTCGATTATTTTTCTTTGTGATCACGAGTCGATACTCTCCATCTGCCGGCAGCAATTCAGCACGAGAGTATGGATCATTCTTTGCGACAGCACTCACCCCCCCTCCGCTGTGATCTTCTCCCATTCCAACTACAATCTCTCCATTTTCTGAATAAATTCCAATCTTTCCGAAATTGTCTTCAACTCCAATGGATATTCTACCACAGCCATGCTCATCGCAAATTGTGATTTGGGGACCATAATCTTCGATCATCAACCGAATTCTTGGATTACCATTTTTATCGAGAATTTGAATTCCTTCATCGACGTACAACATATACTACTCCGTGAGGGCATTTGCCCGTTCTCTTCTTAAAATAACCACTTGGCAACCTCGAAAAACCACGTTTTTCACAAAAAATCATCAACAAAAAGCATTTTAGCATAAAAAGAACGCAGCGTCAAGGAGTTTGAGCGAGAGAGGAAATTTTTTCCAAAAAATGCCAATTTGAAATCAAGTCCACTTGATTTTTTGTCAATATTTGTTATCATGGAAAAGGTTTCCGTGTGTAAGTAAAAAAGTGTACAAAATGTCTCAAATGCGGTTTTTCTTCGTG
>JAFQUP010000102.1 GCA_017408405.1 Thermoguttaceae bacterium | reverse complement strand
TGTCCGACAAAAATCGTACTGTCAGAAAGGATGGATCCGCTTTCGAGGATGACCTTTCCATTTGCGTGCGATCCGATGGAGAAGCTCTTGGCCTGCAGAACGCTCTGGTCTTCGGAAGATCCGGATGTTCCGATCGTAAGGATACGCTCTGCCGGAATGTTGGTGCTCGCGCTTCCCTTATCGCCGGCCCCGAAAACGATCGTTCCGGTGGATTCGAGCCGTCCGTTATTCTTCAGCTCCATCGTAATGGCACCGTGGTGCCCAAAGTTGACTAGATTGCCATTTGGAAAATTCATCGTCCCTCCGTTAATGATGACGGTAGAGACGGCAGATTTATTGTCCGAAATGTAGGAGGAATCTCCCGTCACATTCAGCGTTCCGCCGGGATCGATCGTGAGCGACGGCGTGTAGTTCCCGTTCGCGAGCCAAAGTCCTCCCTGAATGTTGACCGTTCCGCCCGCATTGATGGTGAGTGAGGAATTGTCGCGCACCTTGCCGTCAAAAGTGACCGCGGCATTTTCGACCGTGAGGGATTCCTGCGTACTGTTCAGGATACTTTCCCCCGAAAACAGTGCGTTCGCGCCGTTCGTGACCCACTTGCCGGTCTTCGAAGTGTCGGAGCTCCACGGCGGATCCACAGTCCCGGCATATGAGTATCCGGTTCCATCGGTGCCGTTCCAGACGTACTGGGCTAACGTTTCATTTGGAAAAATACTTCCGCACGCAATCAATCCTAATGCCGCAAGGGAATATTTCCATGCTCTGACAGGAGCCTCGCTAAATTTATTATATACCGGAAACATAAAAGGGAGGATTTTTTTCATCTCGGTCTTTCTCCATAAACATTCAAATATTTTGAAATCCAAAATATATTATATTCCAAAAAAGTTTAACCACAAGCTAAAAAAATAAAAAAAATCATAAAAAACCAAAAAAACAAACAAATTCAACGATTAGGCAAAACAGAAAAACTGTTTGTTTTATGATGAGGGTATTCTTGAGCAATATTTACTCAATAAAAAAAAGTGACAAAAAAAGTAGAATATGGTCATTTGGAGTAAAACGTATCACATAGCCATAAATCTCTCCAAGACGGTTCACTGAAATTCTCTAATATGATGTGAAAGTTTCAGAAATAACCCGTAATCACAAAATTTGATCACGGGTAAAAAGTAAAAAATCGACCAATTCATGGAGAGATCAGGATTTTGGTTTTTCCAGCCTCAATACGAAGAGGGAATTTTCCATTTTCAGGTTTTATGGAAGAGATTTCTCCGGAATGAGGGTCAAGCAGTTTCCATTCACCCTCAAGAGGGATTTCAGTTTTGCGAGATGAAGTGAAAAGTCCGCAACCGGAGTAATCGTTTTTGTCGGCGTTCGTGAGCGAAAAGATGAATTTTCCGTCACGTACGAAGGCCCCCAGCGCCATGAGCGAAGTCTGAGGCTCCATTTTCAGACGAGGTCCGGCGCAAGCAGCCGCCTGTTCAATTATTTTTTGTGTTTCCTCGGGTTCCTCGGCAAAATCCATTGCCCAAAACTCCTTTATCCCGGTTTGATTCCATTGATATTCTTTCTTTTTTACTCCTATCGGGTAAATGACGGCAGTGAATTCCGTATCTTTTCTTACAGTTCTGGAATTATTGCTTTTTCCAGCTCCATTATCGATTAACTCTCTGATTGTTTGATCGTCCGCGATAATAAAAGGAATTTGCGCTTCGGCAAGTGCTTTTCCCAATGAGGCGAAGGAGAGAGCAGTTTGATGAGTCCTCGGAGAGAGATTTCTTCCGTCGTACTTTCCAGCGTTGGGGACGTATCCTTCCTGAACGACTTCAATCGGATAATAAAGTATCACGGGGCGAACAGGGTTTGCCGAACGCAGGACCGAGTTCATTTTTCCGACGAAATCACAGTAAATTTTGAATGTTCGCTCATTTCGTTCCGGGAAATCTTTTCCTCCATTGATAGAGTAATAAAGAGTAAATTCAGTAATTCCCCAAGCAGACATGATTCCCGCGGTTGCCAGCATTTCATCAATGGAGGCCATTCTGTTCTGATGGTGCCTCTGAATATGGTCACTGACTTCAGTCATAATTTTTCTCTGTCCAATGAGATACGCGGCAGAGGCAGGAAAAGCGTGAGTAAGCCAGTGTCCCCGAAATTGCGCGGCTGGCTCAGAATTCAGGAGGTCCTGCCCTGGAAGCTGAAACTGCTTAAGAACAGCCAGTTTATTTCCATCAAGCGGTACATTCAGAACCAGATTTTCCTCCACCAAAGTATGACCAGAAGAAATGGGACCATTCGAATCAGACTCACAGAAACGCCGCAGCCCGCCAAAGTAGGTATCAGCATTTAAAGCGCCAACCAAACTCCAGAACTGTTTCCGAATTTTTCGGTCATTTTCGGAATCTCCAGCAAAAAGCGAGATAAAATTTGGACGCAGTTCTTCCTGGTACGCTTCAAAATAGAGTTTTTCCAGTTCCCTGCTCCACGGCACAGTCGCCAGAATTTTTTTATTCCAGTCCAACGGATCCACGACTCCGCATTCCTTTCGCTTCTCCGGCGTAATAATCGGCAGGAGTGAAATTCCGAGCATGGTCGGTTCGTCCGTGAAAAAAGCCTCAATTTGATGATAAAGCTCTGGCCCCAATTCTTTTCGGTAACGTTCGTGAGTTACCTCAATGAATTTAGCAACGGCTTTTGGGTCCAGGGGGTTTGGATGCCGAATCGCGTCTCGAAGAGTATCCATTGAGGCGAAGGTAAATTCATAGCTTGGCCGGACTTGAAAGGGTTCGTCCGTTTCCGGATCATACGCAAGCTCAAGGCTTTCCAGTGACGGGTCCTGTTCAAGTACCACGCCACCGGCTCTCAGGCTTGGCCAGGCCAGTTCATCGTAAATCCAGACCCTTAATCCTGCCTCACGAGCTTTTTTTATGTTCCTGACGCAGACTTTCCAGTTCTCATCATTTCGAATGTATCCGTTAGAAAAAGGGACATTAACGACGACCCCGCCAATTCCACAACTATCAAGAAATTGGGTAATCAGTTTATCGTCGATGGTTTGCCCATGAATAATTTTAAGCGGACGCATTTCACAGGTTGGCACATTCCAAGCCTGCATCCATTCAGCAGAAAGAAAGTTCCCGGCCCACAGATTATTTCCGCAGAAAATGATCCAGGCAAAGGCCGAGAATCTAGCACAAATGGACAGGAAAGCAGGAAGTACTCGGTTCTTAAATGAAAGTTTCATAAAATTCCTTTTCTTAATACCGCGGATATTTTTTACTTTCCAAGCGCTTTTCTCATGACAGGTTCCATGGCGTTTGCCTGCCAGTAGAAACCGTAATCATTTGGATGGGAATTGTCGACAGTTCCCTCACCGTCAGGCGGCAGGAGAAGATCACCTTCAAGATAGTAAAGTCCTTTAATACCCGCAGCCAACATTCGTTCATACTGAGTACGCATCGCAGCGTGATTTGCGTCGTGTTTCTCTTTCGCGGCCTGATCCATCCATGCCTTTGGCCCGCGCCGGTCTTCCACCAGAAGAATTGGAGTGTCCGGATGAGTTTCACGAAGTTTCACCACAAAGGGGAAAGCCCGTTCTGTCACCAAAGCCGCGTTCATGTTGGGCACACAGTCCAAAACGTAAATACTTGGATCCAGTTCAGAAAACGCCTCTGCCATGACTGGTTCCATTTTCCCGCAGCCTGAAAAACCGAAATTCCAGAAGGGCATATCCAGACGACGCGCCAAAACCGGAGGATGAGGCATTCCGGGACGGGAGGCACACGCCCCGTGGCAAATAGAAGTTCCGTAAAAAAGGATCGGTTTTTGATTTTGCGGAACGATCGAGAATGTCGAACCTTCAATTACGCCGATTTCCATCATCTTTACCCCATTATACAGCGGGAAATAAATGAGATATTCTCTTTCTTTACCGTCGTCCGGTATTCCTGTTCCGATAAGAGCCTCCGCTTTCGCTCCTTTTTGGATAGCGTTAAAGTAACGCCATGTTCCATGTTCGTCACGGCAATAAAGGTCAAACCCGCTTACGCCGACAGGAGCCATATGCCACATTCCAAGATGCGCTTTCGTATTTTCATAATTAATCCAGATGTTTTTCGAATTGGTTTTGAAGTGAGCGGCCATTCCAGAGGAATGAAGCGAATTCCCCCGAACTCCGGAGGGGATTTTTTCCATCCAGCGTTTTGGGAATCTGTCATATGGGGAAATTCTCTCCTCATTTTCCCAGGCTCGCCCCTCAAGCGGTATTTTTTCACAGTTGAACCACGCTTTACCGTTTACTGTTCGATCGGGAAGACACTGGCCGGCATCTGTTTTCGGGAAATCAGGTAAATTGTTTCCCAGAACGACAGTATCAAAACCGGAAGTAAGTCCGGCAACCGCACTGCCTGCCAGAACGAAACGAATGAAATCACGGCGAATCATATTAAATCCTTTCAGTTTAGTGGCTGGATTAATTCTGAATTAATCGAAAACATACTCTTCTTTATGGAGAAACTCAAACTAAAATGGAATAATTCCCAATAAAAAGAATACGAGAAAAACAGTAGGAAAAATATTCAAGAAATTTCTCCTCGGACTCCAAAAATGAAGTAAAAAACCAGGCAGGTCAGAGATTGATTGAGATCGTAATTCCGCCAATCTCTGACTTTACCAAATTTTGTTCTAGAATCTATTTATTTAACTGAAGTAAATTTTCCAAATCAGGATTTTCGCTGATTCAGGAACTCAAGATTCAGGAAAATTCAGGCCTCAGTAGTGCCCGCTCTCTTTTTACTTTCCTCGCGTTCCTGACGAAGAAGTTCTTTTCTGTCCACATCAGCTGTCATCCATGGACGAGAACGATTCAGCCCGGAATTCATGATTTGGCAGAAAGTATTAACGTTTTGAACAGTTTGGAAATCATACATTCCGACACACAAGAAATCCGCGCCGGCTTCCAGAGCATTACGGAATGCCTGCTCCGGACGTAACGCACCGGCAGCGAGCACCTTAAAAGCGATCCACGGTTCCTTGCGTTTGGCCATCCATTCTTTTGTCTCTTCGGGTTTACGACAGAAAATATTATCGTGCTCCGTTTCAGCCTTTGCCGACCAGTAATCGTGCGTATGGAATGTTTTCATCCAAAAATCCGGTGCGCAGCCAGTAGTTTCAACCGCGCGAAGAGTTTCGATTCTGTGAGCCCCAATACCAGCCGGAATCCCCGCCGCACGAATCAGCTCCATTGCTTTGGGGAAAAGATCAAGATCCGCATTTTCCCGAACGATTCGGTCCGACGTTTCTCCCTGAATGTAGCATGCGGCAGGATTAGTATCCAGAACACGCTTGATCGTGTCCAGCAGCTCATTAGGCTGGCAGCCGAGATCCGCGATAAACTGAATTTTTCCACTGGTCCATTTCCAGTATCCCTCAACCAGCTTGCCAAGACTCCAATGACCAAGAAACGCGTTGATCCCGCACTGTTCAGCAAGATAAAAAGTTTCGTAGACTTTGTGTTCCGTATGATAGGCTTTGACAAGATCTGAAACATAAATCAAGTCACGCGCGTGAGCCCAGCCTCCAATAAGATTCCCGCCGAGGATCATTCGGCTCACATTCAGATTGCCGATTTTTGACATCGGGATTTTTTCTTTCAGTTTCGGACGTTTGGGAGGCGTAAAAGAAGTACGGGTCGCGCCGGATTCTCCCTGAATGGACTCTTTTTTCGCGTCTGTCTGAGTTTCATCCGCCAGACATTTTTCTTCGAAACTCCGCACGACTGAAACGGTCGCGGCGGTTCCAAGAACAGGAAGTGTCACCATTTTCCGAAGCATATCGCGCCGGGAGGCCGCATTGGCTAACGAGCATGGAGAAGGGGTAGTCGATAAAGTATGAGGCGGGTAATCTTTCATCTTAATTCCTAAAGCAAATTGATCTTCATTAAAACCGGCAATGGATTATGAATTCCAACATAATTTAAATTATACCTGATTGATTTTATGGTGTCAAGTACTGAAAAGAAATTTTTAAAAATTTTACAAAAAACATTTGAAGCGCAAAGAATGAACATCAAATGGACATTTAATGGCTCTGTTTCAAAATATGCGATAGACAAAAGAACATTTAGGCTTTTAGGAGTCCCCCTTGCGCAACCTCTAAAAAAGCATAAAATATCAACCATTCGCAGTGCTTAAGCCGCGATTTTCATTTTAATTAACGGATATTCCGAGTATCCCACAAGTAAAATCTGGATTTATGGCAAGTTTATGATTTCCCAAACAGTAATTTCAGAGTTGCCCGATCGATTGAAAGGAATGCTTTTTGGAGTCATTGCGGCCGTAACATACGGAATGAATCCGTTATTCACTCTTCCTCTTTATCGTGAGGGACTTTCGCCGGATAGTGTTCTTTTTTATCGATATGCCTTTGGAATACTGCTGCTCGTTTGTTGGAGCGTACTTCGAAAGATTCCGCTTTCTGTACCGTTAAAAGACATTCCGCTTCTTTTATTCGGCGGTTTGCTAATGGCATGTTCCTCTCTTTTTTTGTTTTTAAGCTACCAAAAAATGGACGCGGGAATCGCCTCTACGCTTCTTTTCACGTACCCGATTCTTACGGTAATCTTTATGACTCTTTTTTTTCACGAAAAAACCTGCTGGGGAAAGATTCTCAGTATTTTATTGGCTACTTCAGGCGTCGGAGTTCTCTGCCGATCTGAAAATGGAGCAGTGTTAAATCTGACAGGCGTCTTTCTGGTTTTCATGTCGTCGCTTTCATACGCGATTTATTTGGTATCCGTCAAAGTTACCCGAATGAAACTATATTCTCCGGAAATTCTGGCATTTTATTCAATACTGTTCGGTTTTCCGCTATTTCTCATTCGACTTGATTTTGGTACGAACATTCAGGCCCTTTCCACTCCATTAAGCTGGCTCTGTACCTGTTCACTTGCTCTGTTTCCAACGATTATTTCTCTGGCGGCAACCGCGGCGTCAATTCATCTTGCCGGTCCAACCGCGACTGCCGTTTTGGGGGCATTGGAACCCGCAACGGCTGTTTTTATTGGTGTTCTGATCTTTCATGAGCCGCTCACGTTTCGTCTGCTCATTGGCCTTCTTCTTATTGGATCCGCCGCAATCCTGTGCGCTTTTGACAGCGAAAAGTTCTCTTCCGCCTGAGAATTGAGTGGCCTCCTCGAAAAACACCAAATTTCCCAACGCGATGGTACAAAAATTCCAAATTGTGAAAATTTCTTGACCTGGCGTTCTTTTTATGCTAAAATGCTTTTTGTTGGATAACCTTTTGGGAAAAATATGGTTTTTCGAGGTTGCCAAACTCTATTGAAAAGCAGAAAACCAGAAAATTTCCAAGAATTAAATCATGAATTTTCCTTAAAAAAAGCAGATTCTCATAAATCAGAACCTGCTTCCGCGAAATTCCGCACATTTTTTATCGGGCACGATAAATGTTTTATGGTTACTTTATCCCTTTTGCCGAATCGGCTTCCAATGATTTGAGCGGGAAACGGGTTACGCCGCAATTCCGTAAAACATGATTTCCCGTATACGAAATATAGACATAACCGCCATGTTCCAGTACTGTGGGATAGTGAGAATTTTTCTGGGCAGTGGAACCCGTGATGTCACTGACTTTCCAAATGGTTGAAAAAGCTTTTTCCCCCGGCTTGGCAATTGCTATCACGAGTGTGCTGCGGCCCATATCGATACCAAAAGTAGTCGGCTGTCCCTGGGCATTCGTCTGAAAATCAATCATCCCATCTGCCGTTCGTTTAAATCCAGGCAAATTATAAACAATAAAACGGTAGCCATTTGAGAATTTGCCCGCCGCGAATTTGGAACTTGAAGCAGCAAAGGTCCGATTTTCAATTTTACGCCATGTCTGACCAAAATCATTACTTTCGTAAAAATTGGGGAAAGGAGAGTTTTCCAGACGCGTAACCGCCAAAATATTGGAACCATCAGCCGTAATCGCGGTTTCGGCAAAAACATTCACATAATCAGTGTCCGGATCTATTCGAACCATACGCCATGGTTTAGTAATGTCTTTTCCCTGAGAAATAAAAAGAACCGGTGTTGTTCCATTAATACTGCGTGACGGCGGCATCAGGCTTCCGGGAATGACATAATTTCCATTTTCGAGGAGAACTGGCGGCTGCATTGAGAGAAAACGATCCGCGATTGGGCCAAGAATCTTCCACGTTCCCGTTTCCGGATCCCATACCTGAAGCAGGCACTGGGTCGGACGTTCCGCGCCTTTTTCCTGATTTGTGAAACAATAGAGTTTTCCGTCTACCGTGAGAAATTGAAGTCCAACGTACATTAAACCGTTTTCATTTCCCATATCCTGAACAATTTCCAGGTCAGACCAATTAAAAAAATCCTTTGAACGGCGAGCTCGCTGGATCGTTTTCCCCTGGAGTTCGTTTTTCGGATTATTATACCATCCGACAATCAGTTCACCGTTAAGCTCTCCGATTGATGTTTCATGCAGAAAACCATAGATTTTGTCATTATCACAATCCTGAACGATAACGTGTTCCGCGCCGCTTGGAAAATAAACTTCCGACCGGGTTGGGTATGGGACATTTTTCGCCCATGGTTTAAGAAAAGGTTCTTTCTCCTGTCCATGAACCAGTGTGGCCGCGAAAAAAAACGTCAGCGGAAGCAGAAAGGAAAAAATTGTTTTAGGCATGAGTTTTGCCTTTCGGTTTTTAGTAAAATGTGATTTTAATGTGGCAGGATATTCCTTGAAGGGAAAAAAGTGTTGGAGTATGCTAACTTACCAACTTCCAGTAAAACCCGTTGTTTACCGAAAGCCTTGCCGTAAAATCAGAGTTTCGCAAAGAATCATTCGGATTGAATGTTCGCTCGCGCTATTTGCAGGAGCTTGGATTTACCGAAGTCAGAGTGGCCCGAAAAACCGCCGGAATGGAAACTGAATATTTTTCCGCGGCCAGTCGACAGTCCTCAAATTCCGGAGCGAAGTGAATGTCATCCATTCCCAGAGTGCCGATTTTTATGCGGATTGGTCCATAAGGAGTTTCCACGGTTTGCCAGCGGCGAAAGAGAAAACTGCGGCGAACTGGGAATTCACGGATTCCAAATGTGCCTGTTTCACGAAAAATTGTTTCCAGTAATAATTGACGTTGTTCCGGTCGGGCAAGAAGACCAAGCTGAATCGCGGGACGCTGTTTTTTCATGGTGATTGGAGTAAACCAGACATCCAATGCTCCCTGAAGAAACAGCGAAGTCATTGCGGAACCAAGCTGCTCACCCGTTATGTCATCAAGATTGGCTTCAAATTGAAGAAGGTCTTCGGTTTCCCAAAGAGCCGTGACACCTGATGGCGCTTCGGGAAAATCCGAGGGCGCGGGGACACTTTCATAGTGCGTAACACGGAGAACATTCGGACGCGATGCCATTTCACGATGACCAAATGAATTAAACGAGGAACCAATGACCGCGTTACCGGGAATCTGAGCTTTCGGCCAGACCGCGAAAAGCGCCGCGGCCGTAGGGGTAAGCATTTCACATGGTTCATTATCGGATGAAACAGGAAGCGCGTATTTCCGAAGCAGTTCCTGCGTTGCCGGTGCCGGAAGCGGATAAACGCCATGAGCACAGCGTACGGTACCAATTCCTACCGGAAGCGGAGAAAGAGAAATTCCGTCCGCCTTAAGAAGTGTGAACGCCAGGCAACTGCCAACAATGTCAATTATGGAATCGACTGCCCCTACCTCATGGAAATGAACTTCGTCGAGCGGTTTACCGTGAACTTTACCCTCTGCCTCAGCCAACGCGTAAAAAACATCATGCGATAGCCGTTTAGCATCTTCTGGAAGGTCACTGGCCTGGATCATCTCACGAATATCCGCCCAGGAACGATGAATGTGAGCGTGTGCGTGAGCGTGTGCGTGTGCGTGTTCGTGAGCGTGTTCGTGAGCGTGTGCGTGAATATCGACTTTGAGAGTTTTGCCGAACATTCCATGAGAACCTTTTTCCGTTCTAATAAGATGAAAATGTTCAGGAATAAGACGATGGAGCGGCTCTTCAATCATACCTTGCGAAATTCCCTGTCGCTCGCAAAATTCAAGAAGAGCATTAAGGATCATATCTCCAGATCCGCCGCCCACACTGTCAAAACGCAAGATCTTCATCTGGCTAAACTCCAAAATTCATAAAAATAAAGGGAAGGATAATAATTTTTTACGATTATATCCCATTGGATACTGTTTGTCAACCTGTCCGCAAAGAAAAAAGATAATTCTTTCCATAAAAAACAAAAATCCAGGTCCCTCTTGCCGCCTCCAATTCAGAAGTCACCCCCCATTATCATTCGGCGGCGTTTTTCTTCTGCCTGTTCATCATCTTCCTCTTCTTCGTCCCAGATGCCGTTCCATGCCAAGTCTGTCGTTCGCGCGACGGCAGACGCAAATTGGGAGTCCGATTCACGCGAGGATTCCGACGCGAGGTTCTGCGAGAGACCTGACCAGGTTGGAGTTTCCCAAACTGCCGACGTTTCCAGCTCCGGGAGCGCGGAGGCGGGAATTCGAGCGGCTGTACTCCAATCGGTTTGAGGTACGTAATTCGGCGAGTACGAGATATTCGCCGGATTTGTCTCCAAACCAAAGTTACGCGCAAAATAAACAAGATCCGTAATATCAACACTGCCGTTCGAGTCGAAATCCGCCCGCCACGCGTTTTCGTTAAAATACGGGTCCGTCAAATCATTTGAGGTACCAAACAGCCGCGCGAATTGTACCAAGTCATTAATATTGATATGGCGGTCATCATTCATATCGTAAATAACGGAATAAGCCTCTGTTTTTCGGATATGATTCCCATCGGAAATCACCAGCGCGCCGGAGATGAAGCAGCCCGCCTCAAGACCGTTTTCTACAGACGGTTTGAAGGTGAGACTTGCCAGCAGAACCTGCCCACCGTAGAGTGGTGTGTAGTTTTCCGCGCATTCGACCGTCACGGTCCAGGTCGTCACGTGATTCCGCGTCACGCCGCATGAAAGCGTCACTTCCACTCCGTCCTGCTTTCGGATATTCTCTGTATCCAGAACGTAAATATCGGCACACTGAATCTCAAAGGTCTGCACCGTACTGAAATTGCTCCAGCACTCCACATTCAGCGTGTCCCACTCATTGACGCGGGATTGGTGTTCCAACATCACTTTAGAATCCAGGCTGTTTACTTTTGAAGTAACGTTTAAGACGCAAATCGCATAAAGTTCATACGCTCCAATATCAATGATACCTTTAAAAATACGATTATTGCCGTCCATATCCTTCCAGCTTTCATCAATCCCCGCCTCAGCCGCGTACGAATTGCTTCCCCGATCCAAGGCTTGAACATCATTGATTGCCAGACTGTAATCACCGTTTTCTTTATCTTTGAAGAGAGGCAGCTCCGAATCGTAAAGGTAATTCGTATCCATATCCCACTCGTCAAACGTCGAAAGGTTGTTGTTTCCGGGAAGGGCGAGATAATTGGCGTACACATCCGTACCATATTCAGCCGTATTCTCCGCGATGATGGTGTTGTAGACTTTCATTGTGCTGCCGGTTCCATTCCAGATTCCGCCGCCAGCCGAAGTACCGGCACTTTCACCGCGCCTGATTGCGGAGTTCCCCGCAATCGTGCAGTTTGTAATTGTCAGGCTCTGGCAGAAATCGCCGCAAATACCGCCCCCAAAAACATTTTTATTCTCCGTCCCGGCATATTCCGCCCGATTTTCCGATACCAGAGTATTCGCGACCAGCATCGTACTATGATAACAATAAATACCGCCGCCGCGATAAACGGCCGAGTTTCCGCTGATGTCGCAGTTAAGAACCTCTCCTGTACCATAGAATGTATAAACACCGCCGCCGCTCATGCTTGAAGTGTTTTCAGTAATTTCACTGTTTGTGATTGCCCATGTGCCATACTCTGTAGAAATCCCTGCCCCGGAAGCTGCTGAATTTTTGCTGACAGTACAATCCGTAACAGTAAGCGTACCGTAGTAACTGTAGAGCGTGCCGCTGGCTGTAGAACTGTTTTCGGTAATATCACAATGAAGGAGAAAGAGTTCGCTTTGATTATTGCAAACAGCGCTGCCGAACAGGCCTTCCGCGCGCATTTTTTGAATCCGCGAGTCAATGACCGTGACTTTATTTCCCGGATTGATATAAAGTCCGCGAGTAAAACCGTCTGTCAGCGTTAACGCTTCCAGCGTCACTTCGCCGACATTCTCCGCGATAATGAGAATGCCGGTAATTCCCAGTCCGTCGAGAACCGTTTGATTCTCCGGAGAAGTACCGGAGAGGGTCAGTTCTTTATCGATAATGAGCTGTGTACAAACTTCGACCCGGTTCCCAGCAACGTCAAACGTGATCGTGCCGCCGTTTTCCGCGTACGCGACCGCTTCGCGGAGGGAGATCAGGCCGTCGTAAGCGTCCACGATGTCTTTCTCCGTCGTCACAACTGTAGAGGCCGTTTCCTGTGTACCAACGTACTCCGGCTGCGTGAATTCATACGCTCCCATGTCGACATGGCGTCCCTGAAGCCGCGCCGCGCCGTCCGCGTCCGTCTCAGGAAGTGCGATCAGGTCATTGCCCGCCTCGATGGCGGCGGAACCTGCCGAAAGACGGTAATCACCGTTGGCCGCGTCCACGAAACCTGCCGAGAGCGGCGTCTCTGCCGTGCCGATAAGCGATCCGCCGTGAAAAAAGTCCTTTCCCATCTCATGCTCCACGCGGGAAACCAGCGAATTTGTCAGCATCGTGCGCGCGCTGTTCGTGTCCAAAGTCCAAATGTCACGGCCGTCTGTTGTCTCGATCCCGTTGTCCGCGATGATGGTGTTGTACACGTAAAGGAGGCTGCCGTTCCAGATACCGCCGCCAATTTCGGCGATATTGTCGGCGATTGTACACTGAGAGATTTTGGATGTCTTATTCTCGTAAATATGAATACCGCCGCCGACACTCGCCCGGTTACCCGCAATAACCGAATTATCGAGCGCAAGCAGAGACGCTTCCCAAGAACAGATCCCGCCGCCCCATGTATACAGTTCGCCGACAGTTCCGCGTTTTCCGTCCGCCAGATTCCCCGTAATAATACTATTCGCGGCCGTCAAACTTCCTTCATTGCAGATTCCGCCGCCGTAAGCGCCAATTTCCGTTGAAACGCTGTTATTTTCAAATCGAGCGATATTTCCGCTGATTTTCGAATCTGTAACGGTCATGTTCCCGTCATTGTAGATCCCGCCGCCGTAAACATAAGAAGCAAATTCATCATCTCCGGTAAAACTGTTATGGGCAAAGTTACTCACGACCTCGCAATCCTGAATATCCGCGGAGCCATAATTGCAAATTCCGCCGCCGCAAATATCACGGCTTTCCGTCCCGCTGATATGCTCGGCGTAATTCTCTGCCACCCGCACATTCGCAAGTTTCATCTTGCTGTACAATTGATTGTAAATCCCTCCGCCAATCTGTCCCGAACGGTTTTGGCTGAACACACTGTCTGTTACGGTCACATACCGTCCCGTATTAAAGATCCCTCCTCCAGAATCCGCTGTATTTCCATCGATCCTGCTGTTTAAGATCTCAACATCTCCCGAACTATAAATCCCGCCGCCGGAAATAGCCGCGGTATTATTCAAAATCTCACTGTCTGTAATAACCAGGAGACTCTCCGCGTAAATGCTTCCGCCGGATTTTGCCGAGTTTTCGCTGAAAACGGAGTTCGTAATCGTACATTTTCCACGGGTGTAACGGATCGCTCCGCCGAAACTTTCTGAAGTATTATCGCTGAACAGAGTGTTCACGATCGTCATGCCGTACCCCTGACTGTAAATGGCACCGCTGCCGCTTCCCGTATTCCCGGTAATGGCGCAATCCGTGATCGTAAGTGAACGGGAAGAGTTAAAAATTACGTAGCCATTGGTATGATTTCCTCCGGTAAGCGTAAGATTGGCCAGAGAAATGTCCATCGACGAGTGATGGAGGTACAGATGATTCCCCTGCTGGTCGGCATCGAGAGTGAGAGGGGCCTCACCAAGTCCAACAATAAAGAGGGAACCATAGGAAGAAGAGTTAATGGAGACGTCCAGCCTGTCTTCAGCCGCGGCATAGGTAATCGTGTTAGCGTCGGAAGAGGTGCGGATCACAATCAGATCGGACTGTTTCGTCTTTCCCGCTTTAGTAATGGCTGCTTTCAACTCGGTAAGCCCGTCCCCCTCCGCCAGATCCAGCGTGATGACGTTCAGATCGTTCATCGTTTCCGGAAGTTCCAGTGCGGAGTATTTAGCCGTCAGCTCCTCATACTCACCCGCGGAAAGAGGGACCGCGCTTAAAAGACGGCGTTCTTCAAGATACTCAAACTTTAACGTGTTTCGTTTGAAACAGGCTTTTTTTCCTGTGAGTGTCATTTTATTTGGCCTTTTATGATACGCGCTTCCATCGCACTGAGTGTCTTAAATTTTACCATAATTACTCAACGCGTCAATGGATGTTCAGAATTTTAATATTTTTCAAAAGCCATGAAAGGCTCTTCACAAAATATGACTTATCCATTCAGACGAAAGAAGAAGGAATATATTCGCGAAATTACCGGATTTTTTAGAAATGTCCTTGAAACAGTAAATTATCCGACGACAAAAACGATAAATTCAGACACAAATTAAGGGGATGAAACCAACTTTCACCCCCTCAATCCATAAACAAAAAAGGCAGGAAACGATATTCCATATCATAATCACTGCCGTTTTACTTCAGTCATTTGACAATTCGTTTTTTTCTCCAGAAGAGCAGCCCCATCCCGGTTACCAACAGAAGCCATGTTCCTGGTTCTGGTACGTTCGCGCTAATACCAAAATTGCTCCCATTCGCCAGGTTGAACGTTGAGAAATCATAGTTCATGAAAGCAAAACCTTCATCATTCAACTCGATATTATTGAACAGGAGAGAAGATTCATTGGCTTCAACCGTAATACCGCTGTTGGCATCTGACATCTGCGCGTTCAACCATTCCGCAAGCTCTGTCAAATCACCATCACCTGAAATATCCAGAAGGAGATCGACATCCGAGTTCGGCTTGCCGTTAAGGAGCAGCCAGCTGGACTCACCAAGAGTTCCAGAAACTTGCGGCATATCCCCAAAGAGATTCGCGCTGCCCATTGCGCTTTCATCCAGAACGAGCCGGATGGATTTTTCATCCTTTTCGAGATTCCACGCGCCGTCTGTGGTGACGGAGGCCGGGTTCCAGTTCAGCGTGCCTGCGACAGTGAAAAGGTCCGCCGTCGGCAGTGCGCTCATGAATGCCGCGCCGTCGTAGTAAAAATCGGTCGTATCAACATGGATCTGACTGTCTACTGTTACGTTTCCGCGCGCCTGAATGTTCGAGACCGGCGAGGAGGCCGTACCGTCGGCGTTCATTTCGAGGCGTTCGGAAGTGAAGTTGACTTTTCCGGAACTTTCCCACTCAAGATCGTTGACGTTCCACACCGTGTCGGACCCCAGGATGTTGAGTGCTGCGCCGGCCGCTGTCGCGGTGTTGGAACCGGTATGTGCGAGGCGTGCGGTACCGTTTACGATGATCTCACCGCCGGAAATGTTGACGTCCGAGTAGTACCCGTAGCCGAGCCGCAAGTCGTTGGCGACTTCCAGGCGTCCGCCCGTCATGTTGAATGTATTGTGCGGATTCTCCCCGTGCCCGTTCTGTCCGAGGGAGAACCAGGAAGTCGTGAGGGATCCGGAGTGAAGTTCAATGATGGTGCCGGTCGTGCCGTCATCGCGGACAGTCGAGTTGGCGTCGATGACCAGATTGTAGCGGTTATTGAACGTACCGCCGTCCACGACGAGTTTTGCCTGGGAATTGTCGGCACCGATGCGGAAATCGTTCACCGGACCGTTGACCGTACCGCCCGTGATGTACATTTCGGCGACCGCGTCTGCATCGCCCTGTCCGAGCCATGTGGTTTTGTCGAGGGTGAGCGTTCCGCCGGTCACGTTGATGACGGCATTGCCGTGACGGCCGAAGAAACTTTCATTCTTGACGTGGATCGTTCCATCGGAAACGTTCAGCGTTCCGATGCCGAGGTCACCGTGACCGACGAAGAAATTCTCCGCGAACACAGCTGAACCGCCCGCGATGTTCATGACCCCGATACCGCCCTGTCCAGTCCTGCCGGCATGACCGACTCCGGATTCCTTGGTAAAGTTCACCGTTCCGCCGGTAATGGTCATGGAGCTGGATTTTGTGGTCTGACCGCTCGTTCCATTATCGTATTCCGGGTTTCCGCCGACGTAAAGATTTGTTCCGTCGAGCGTACCGCCGGAAATGTTCAGTTCCGACCCGCCGGCGAGTTCCGAGAAGGTGCCGACGAAGACTTTTCCAGCATTGACGTCGCCCGTGCCGGAGATGTTCAGGACTCCTTTTCCGCGGCGTCCGACACCGAAGTAATTGTTCGCATTGAGCTGTCCTGCCGAGATGTTCCACGTTCCGGTCCCGCGCTCGCCGATGTTGATCCATCGGCTGCTGGTGAAGGTGCCGCCGGTCTGGTTCACGACGCCGGTCCCGCCGTTTTCACCGACGTGGACGTCATTTCCGGCTTTAAAGTTGATATTGGCATCGCCGCTGATATTCAGAGTTCCGCTCACGCGCGTTCCGATGTAGAAGCACTGCCCGCTGAGGTCGAACACGATGTTTCCGCCCGTAACGTTCATGACGCCGGTCCCGCCGGCTCCGATGGCCACTTCCTTCCCGAAGTACGTATCGGTCGAGATGTTGAGATAGCCTGTCCCGCCGGTATTGTCGCTTTTCCAGCCTCCGACGTGGATCTTGTTGTTGAAGGCGTTCGTCCCGCCGTTGATGTTCATCGTGCCGACCGCCCCGGAAGTCCATCCGACGAAGATCTCATTGTTGAACGTATTCGTTCCGCCGGAGAGCGTCAGCGTACCGTTTCCGCCCGAGGCAGTTCCAAGATTGACGCGCTGACCGAAAGTATTCGTTCCGCCGGAGAGTGCCAGCGTACCGTTTCCGCCTGCGGCAGTTCCCACGTTGACGAAATTGTTGAACGTGGAAGTTCCGCCTGTGAGGTTGAGGCTGGCGTTCGTTTTGTCCTGCTGACCGAGATAAAGCTCGTTTTCAAACGTGACGATTGCAGTGCCGGAGACCGTCATGTCCGCTTTCGCGCCGACGGCATCTCCGAAGATGACCGTTTTTTTGAAATTCGCGGTCCCTCCGGAAAGGTTCACTTCCGCGATATTCTCATTGACTTCGCGGGTGCTGCTTCCTTTTCCGAGATAAACGGTTTCATTCGCGTTCCAGGTCCCTCCGGTCTGGTTCAGGACGGATTTCTGCGTCATTCCGGAAACATCATTCCCATACGCAAAATGCCCGATATTGAGGGATGCGTTATTCGTGAGGGTCCCGCCGGAGATCGTCACCGTGGAGGTTCCGGAAGAGAGATTTCCGCCGCCCGAGAATCCGCCGATGTGGCTGGTCGCGGTCGTCGTGAGGGATCCGCTGTCGATCGTCAGTGTGGAATCCCCGCTCATGCGCATGAAGTACCCGACGACGAGCTGTTTCGTAGTGATGTCCGCGTTGGCGATCGTCATGTGTCCTTCACCGCGGCGTCCGACACAGAGCCACTGGGATCCGACGATGTCGCCGCCGCTGATCGAGTAGGTGACTGATTGTCCCACCGTCTCGCCGATATTGAGCCACGGATCACCCGAGCCGGTAAATTGCAGCGTACCGCCGGTCTGATTCACGACCATTCCGCCTCCCAGCGTGTAGTCATTCCCCGTCACGATGCGCGTTCCGCCGGAGTGATTGATGGTCATCCCGCTAATGTTCACAGTACCGGACG
>JAFQUP010000101.1 GCA_017408405.1 Thermoguttaceae bacterium | reverse complement strand
GGGAATAATGTGAAATTTCTGGTAAAAAATGTGAAAAAAATCAGGGAGTAAGAAAGTATTCTCCCCGACCAAAGCTCAAACAGATATTAAATTTAACAAAGAATCCACCTGAAACTCAAATTTTATTGAAGCGTTTTGGGTATTTTCCTTCAATAAACGGGCATTGAACCGATGCGCCTCTCACTATCTGGCAGGCGCGTTAGGGTATTGAGGATTGATATTCCCTGGCATGAATAAAGCCGCTGGTTGAGCCTTTTGCGGAGCCGATTTCTCATTTCCCCCCTGCACTAAAGCCGCGGCCTGGACATTGCCGGAATTTGGAGTCTTCGCAATAGCAGATGATGGAATATCAGCGACAGTTTCGGGAAGTTCCATCATCGTTGAACCCGCGTGCAGACTTCCCGCAGGTCCTCCCGCGGGAGAAAGCTGCGTAGGCAGATCATCGAGTGAAGCCGGCAATTCCCCATTATAAATATCCGCGGAGGATCCACTCGCGCCGGTTGTCACGGTTGGTGAAGCACTTGCCGCGACCGCATTTTCTGTTTTAATCGCGGGTCCTGGAAGCGGTTCAGGCGGAACAGCACCGGAAATCGGCGTTTCAGCGGTCAAAAAGCCGCTTTCCGGTGAAATCTTCTCTTCCGAAGCAGCGTTTTTGGCCATATTAAGCATTTCCTCATTGACCTCTCCAGCAATCCGCACAGACGGCGTTCCAGCCTCGGATTCAGGAGCGGGAGGGAGACCATTTGCCCAATCCGGAACTTTATCCCCTTCCAGACGGCTTAAACTCGCGATCTCCTCCGGATCCGGATGCAGCGAGGAATCGGAAGAATCACGAACCGCTACGGACGGATTATGACCATTCAAACGTTCATTGGCCAACTGGGCAGTTGCTTCAGCGTTGGCTTTTTCAGCTGGGCGAACAATATCTTTCTCTTTAGCTCGAGACAGTTTAACGGATGGAATACTCCACATCGTTTTGCCGTGTTTTTCACCGCCGGAACGACAGCCGGTTATGAATAGCGACATCGCGATGCCGAAAGCACCAAGAGTAAATGATATTTTGTTCATATTGACCGTTATCCCGCAACAAACCCTGTCTGGCAAGAAAAAACAAACGACAGCCCATACTCCAACACAGGCGTTCGGTTAATATATCTGATTTTCATAAGATTTGAAAGAGCAGTTTCCGGTTTTTTCGCTTTTTTTCGGGATTCATCCCCAAAAAAACGGTGACTCATCCCAAAAGATAAGTCACCGCCAGAAGAAACTCACGAACGTATCGTGTTATTTTTGACGATGAGTTCGTCTGCGCAGAAGTCCCACGCCAGCCGTCCCCAGCACGAGCAGCATCCATGCCGACGGTTCCGGAACGGTATTCGCGATCAGCCCCGCATTCCCCACGACCAGAAAGTCACCCATGACGGCCGCGGAAATTTCGTATCCGCTCAGGGAGTCGGAAAGTTTCAGCTCCAAAGCCCCGGCATGGAAGTCGGCCGCATTTTCGATCCGGATCAGCTCGTAGATCATGGAATCGTCGAACACGCTCCCGTCTGCC
>JAFQUP010000100.1 GCA_017408405.1 Thermoguttaceae bacterium | reverse complement strand
GCCGGAGCAGCTTCAGGAGCAGCGGGAGCCGGAGCAGCTTCAGGAGCGGCGGGAGCCGGAGCAGCTTCAGGAGCAGCGGGAACCGGAGCAGCTTCAGGAGCAGCGGGAGCCAGAGCAGCTTCAGGAGCAGCGGGAGCCGGAGTTTCAGCAGCCGGAGCGGCAGGGACCGGGGTTTCGGCAGCGGGCACGGCTTCAGGAGTAACCGGAGCGGGAGTTTCGACAACAGCAGCATCCGCAGCCGGAGTTTCAACGGCGGCTTCAGCTCCACCCCACGTTTCATCGTCAGTGACCGTTTTTTTGGCCAGATGCGAGAACCAGAAACAGGAGAAAGCACAGGTCAAAATCCAGATGCTGGCGAGCACGATCGTGACTCTTGTGAAGGTATCTCCGGCTTTCGCGCCAAAAGCACTTGAGCCGCCTGCACCGCCTAAAGCACCGGCCAAACCGCCGCCTCTTCCCTTTTGGACCAGGATGATCAGCAGAAGGAATACGCTGAGAATCGCCATCGCCAGAGCAAGGATAATTTTAATCATATTGTTTACCTGTTTTCTGTCAAAAAATCCAAATTCGCAGAGAAGGGATTTACTCTTAAAAAGGTCTCTTCTCCGCGTTTTTTCTTAAATAATATACTATTAAAATGAGTATTTCAACTCATTTCGCGGCTTCAATGATTCCCATGAAATCATCAACTTTGAGAGCCGCGCCGCCGATGAGACCGCCGTCAATGTCGGCCTGGGCGAGAAGGTCTTTCGCGTTTCCGGGTTTCATGCTTCCGCCGTACTGGATACGGACAGCGTCAGCGACTTCTTTGTTGAAACGGAACTCGATGAGGCGGCGAATACCGGCGTGAACTTCCTCAGCCATTTCGGGGGTGGCGGTTTTTCCGGTACCGATAGCCCAAACGGGTTCGTAGGCGATGACAACTTTTTTCATATCTTCAGCGGAGACGCCGGCGAGGGAACCGAGGAACTGTTCCGCGTTGATGTCGAAAGTCTGGTCGGCTTCACGCTGTTCGAGCATTTCACCAATGCAGAGGATCGGGGTGAGACCGGCTTTGAGGACGGCGAGGAGTTTTTTGTTGGTCAGTTCGTTGGATTCACCGATAATGTGGCGGCGTTCGCTGTGGCCGAGGATAACGTACTGGCAGCCAACGTCTTTGAGCATGGCGACACTGATTTCACCCGTGAAAGCGCCTTTTTCTTCGAAATAGCAGTCTTGGGCGCCGACACCGATATTGGTGCCTTTGAGGACCTGGGCGACCGCGTCAAGATAGACGAACGGCGGGCAGACGGCGATGTCGGCGTAATCGACATCTTTCGCTGCTTCTTTCAGGCCTTCAACCAGAGCGACGGCTCCAGCACGATCCATGTTCATTTTCCAGTTACCAGCGATGAACGGACGACGCATTTTAAATCTCCTTCTTGAGAATTTCGTGTTTAAAAACAACAAGATAGTTTAACAGATTCGTATTTTAACATTCTCACAAAATATGAGTAGGGGGGCCGTGCCCATTTTCCCGCATTTTTTTGTTTTTTCTTTAACTTTTTTAAACTTTTTTCTTTAAAAGCTTTTTTTGAAAACCTCCAACTCGTTTTCTTTTAACTATTTTAAATCAAAAAGAAAATCTTTAGCGAATTTTAATAAAATTTTAAAAAACGCGCAGGATTTTAAAATCTGTTCGTCTAAAAAATAAAATGGTAAATTTCATTATTTGGGCAATTGTCCGTAATTAGTGATCCAATCATGAAAGAAGGTGAATCATGAGTCATTTTCCAGTTAAAAAGATCATTTTTGTGTTTCTCGCGTCAGTCTTCCTGTTCCTTTTGGGCGAGGGGAAAGGGGTATCAGGCGCGGAATCCGGGAGAATTCCTCTTGAGAAAGTCAAGGCGCTGCGTGTTTCCGAGACGTTGAAAAAATTCAAGAAGGAGATTCCTCCCCGGGACGAATTTGAAACGCGTGAGGAATATCGCAGAAAAGTAGTCAGGCACATTCAGAATACTCACGTGACGGATGATGGTTCTGAACCCTATTTTTACGTATTTGTTGAAAACGCGGAATTCACGTATCTCGCGGACAAATCGACGGGCGCGTTCAGCGGCGTTCCGATCAGCAAGCTGGACGACGGGCGTTATTTTCTGGGTACTGAACGAAGCAGTTCCAGTTCAGAATACGAGGCGGTAAATGGTTTTGGAGCGCAAACTACGGTCACGAAAATAAACAGCGAATACTGGGGGCTTTTCTTTGAAAATCCTTCGCCGGATGTTGATTTTGCCGCGAATGGGCTGGAGACAACGTGGTGGAAGAAGATGACGGTTGAGGAAGGTAAGGCAATTAAAAATCACTGCGGCGCGATTATCCAGTTTCGCTTCTCCCCGGAACTTGTTTCAGAGTATGATGGAGCGTGTCTGGAAGATTTTGATTATTTTAAGCCGACATTCGATGATCCGAAAGAGTTAAACCTCTGGCGTTACGGTTTGCCAGCTAAAGACGTTCGTCTCACATTTTTTAATAAAAAAGACGGTGAAATCGTGCTTGATATTGATTTTGACAGCTACAAAAATGAATGGACGCACCAGATTGAGGGTAAAAAGGAAAGAAACAGGCAAAAAAAGATGGATCATGCCCAGAAAGCGAATTATTTCTTTATGGACTGGAAGACACCGAAAGGCATGATCAACGCCAAATACGTCAAAATGCACGAGAAAAATGTCGTTTTGGAAGATGAGAATGGCAAGCAAATCGAAGTGCCGTACGATGATTTGGAGGAACGGTATCAGGACCTTTGCGAATTGGCCAAATGTTTCAACGGTACCAAGAAAAAATTGCAGAAAGAAAGGGTATGGACTTACGCCAATCGAACAAAGTATGTCAAATCCAGCATCAGCGGCTCCAGCCAAAGAAGGGTGCCGCTTACTTTTCGCGGGTCGTTTGAAAGCGCTACCGCGTATACGGTCACAATTAAAGACTCAAATGGCGAATTTCAGGTTCTGAGACTGGACGAACTCAGTGCCAAAGACATTAAATGGATCAATAAAACGTATCAGGTTTTCACCGAGAGACTTCATGAGTATGAAGTCAAGTATGATGTTCATTTACTCCCGCCGGTGCAGCTTGAACCGGAGACGATCGATGATTAAGCATTAGGGGATTTTTCAAACTAAAAGCCGGCGCGCGGTCCAGGAAACATCCTCCGCGCGCCTGCCAATTTAATACTCTTTTTAATTCTTGCCGCTTTTTATTTTTTCTTTCCGCGCAAGCGATAAATTCCAAAAGAACCAAGAATCAAAAGTGCCCATGCCGCGGGTTCCGGGACTTTTTGCGGATCCTGGTAGAACGCCAAGCCGGAGAATCCGAGCCGGTCGCCGCCGTGTCCCGCGTAGTCGAAGTAATTGAACGCGTTATCCAGCGGGGTCAGGATTGCCGTATCGAAGGCGACGGATTCGTCGAACATGAAGCTGGCATAGTCATTCGTGCCGATCGCTTCGTCCACTCGATAGTAATCGGAAAGAACGAGTTCCTCGCCGTCGTAAAGCGAAAGCGTAAACGCGGTCATTCCGTTTCCAGCGTCATCGCCGTAACCCCAGTAAAGGAAACCGTCGACCAGTTCCGCCTCGTCATTCGTGAACGTCAGAACGGGGGAAACGTTTGTGGTGTCCGTACTGAAGAAATCGGAACCATTCTGGACCGTGCACCACTCGCCGCCAGGAGTGTATCCCGTTCCGGCAATGAGATTCGTGAGACGAAATTGCGCGTTGCTCTGACCGTAGTCGATGTTCGTATGATTGATGGAAACACCAGTCGGGCGGATCACGTTCAAACCTTCCATCGGCGTATTGTAGCTCGTCTGCCAGGTCGGGCCCGGCGTGTAGACGTGATTTCCGAAGGAAATGTCTCCAAATCCCACGCGGTCACCGCCGCCCTGATGGTCGGATGCGAAGTTGTCCGTGATAGTCATGACGACTTTTGCTGCGCCTTTCACTTCCGGAAAGGTGAAGAGTGACGGGGCGCTTCGGGTGTACGTCGTCATTTTGAAGGAGTAGAGAGACTCGTCCTCCACCGCGATCTGATTTCCGGCCGCATCGTAGAATTTCAGCGTGAAGTCTTTGCCCGAGTTTTCGGCAACGCCGTACGGACGGACCGTGATGCTGGAGAGGTTTTTCGCTTCATTGAACGTAAACGTCAATTCCGGATCGGCGTTAACGCCATTATAGAAATCCGGATTGGCTGAGTTATTCGTGCACCACTGCGTATCCTGGTTATTGTCCAGCAGTTTGGAGGCATCCATACCGTTGATGGAATTTCCGCCGCCGGTCTGGGCAGCAGAATCCGGAATGTACGTTTCGATCGTATTCGTGCGGTTAAACTGGATGTCAGCGATCCCGACGCGGTCGCCGCCGCCATAATTTCCTGTCTGGCCAAAGTTTCCCGTGACCTCCATTTTTACGTACTGAGCCGTGACGGGAGCAGTGAGGGCAATGTTCGTCGCGTTTTGAGTCCATTCCTCCAGCGTCACGTTTTGTACTGCGATCGGCGTGCCGTCAAAGCCCTGCGAGCCGTCATAGAAGGAAAGCGTGAATTTCTGCAAAGAGTTTCCGCTGTACGGATACCCCCAAACAGAAAGCGCGTCCAGAGTCTGATTCGTCCCAAGATCAAACACCATGACAGGATTTACTGAACCGTTGAGATAGTAGTTGTTTCCGCCGTTCGGATTCAGCGTGCACCAAAGCGAATCGACATTACCGTCACTGGCATTGTTATTTTTATAGTTGTTGTCAATACTCGTTCCCCCGTGCGTCTGCAGGGTGAGCACTCTTTCTGCCGTGATGAGTTCCGCGCTCACCGGCGCGCACAAAACCGCGGCCGAGGCCAGTGTCAACATCAATGAATGGATTCGCATAAATATCCTTTCAGGTTTAACTCGATGGAAACTTGGTTTCATCTAAATCAATTGTAAAGTTTACGTAGATTTTTCGAGAAGTCAACTGCGAAGAGGCAGAAAATTTAAATTATCGAAGTGTTTTTCAGATAATAATAACGATAATAATGACAATAATGCCTTTAATCCTGATTCTGTTTTCTTCTTCTTCTTCTTCTTCTCTCGTTCATAGCGTGAAAAATCAGGCGTTCACGGGAGAAGAATGAGGTCAAAAGCGGGTTAATTGCCGGAAACGGAGCGGGAAGAAAGGTTTTTGGGGGGGGCATGGAATTTTCGCGTGGAATCACTTGCCAAAACGTTCCCGGTATGGTAAAATGCCGAACATGAGGGTTTTGTGGGGTTGGGTTTTTCAGCCCGTTCCCGGAGGCTGTGTTTTTTAAGGTCTTCACCGGAAGAAAAGATAAGAAATAGAAAAGGAATAAATAATGAATCGACGCGAATTTAATTTGTCGTGCCTTTCCGCCTCACTGCTGCCGGCGGGAACGCTTTTGGCCAGTAGTGCCGCCGCGGGAACGGAAGTCAGTCAAGAAGAGTTGGAATCCGTTTATGAGGAAGTCAAAACGCCGTTCAAGTACGGGATCGTGGTTGATGAACTCGGCGGGTATCTCGTTGACTCTCCCGGTATTTTCCGAAAAGATGGGAAGTGGTTCATGAGTTTCATCTCACAGACGCGAAAGATGGGGTACGAAACTTTCCTCGCTCAGAGTGATGACCTTCTGAAATGGGAATTTCTCGGCCCGCTCATGACATTCCGTGAAGAAGGGTGGGACGCGTGGCAGGCCGCGGCCTATCCGGCTCTCGTGGATACGCGGTGGGGCGGGAGCTGCGCGATGCTGCCGTTCCAGAATAAATACTGGTACACGTACCTCGGCGGACACCAGAAAGGGTACGAAACTGACCCGCTTTCCATGGGAGTCGCGTGGACAGATGACCCGACGAAACCCGGCGAGCTGGCGCGCTATGAGCGGAATCCGGTCATGGCACCGTCGGATCCGGACGCGCGCTGGTTCGAGAAGCGGACGCTCTATAAAAGCAACGTGGTCTGGGATCGGGAGCGGACGCTCGGTAAACAGTTCGTAATGTACTATAATGGTAAAAACGCGGGCGTCGAGCGGATTGGAATGGCCGTTTCGGACGATATGTTGAGCTGGGAGCGTTTCGGAGAGGAACCGGTTATCGACAATCAGCGCGGTATCTCCGGGGATCCGCAGGTCGTGAGGATCGGTGATCTGTGGGTCATGTTCTACTTCGGGGCGTTTTGGAAACCGAAGGCGTTCGACACGTTTGCCGTTTCGCGCGACCTCGTTCACTGGACGAAGTGGACCGGCCCGGATCTTATCGCTCCGACGGAGCCGTGGGACGCGACCTACGCGCACAAACCGTGGATGCTCAAGCATGACGGCATCGTCTACCATTTCTACTGCGCGGTTGGGGACCGCGGACGCACGATCGCGCTGGCGACGTCGAAAAAGCTTTGAGTTTCATGAGCCGGGACGCGATTAATGAAAAAAGGCCCTCAGCAATGACGGGCCTTTTTCATGGACCTCCATCCCGTGCCGGCGTCAAAGCGCAACACGCCGAAAACGCCGCTCATTGGGAAAATCCTTTCAGGAATAAAAACGGCAGGTTAAACGTTCATTCCGCTTCCATCAGCTACGCGGCAAATTTGATCAATCCAGATTCCAGACACATTCGAGTTTTGGCTGCGCGCCCGTTACGGGATCCATTTCCATGAACATTACGTCTTTCATGAACTCATTCCATCGATCCACGACCGGACTGTTTTTCTGAAACGCGGCGGCAAACTCCGCTCCCTTTTCGCATTCATAATATCCAAAAATCTCATTTCCCACGATCCAGATAGAGTAATTCCGAATCCCCGCTTCTTTCAGTACCTCGACCATTTCCGGCCAAATTTCCCGGTGACGCTTCTGATACTCTTCCAGCTTACCCTCAATCAGCATCGCTTTCCACGCATACTTTTCCATATTTTATCCTTTCCTGAACGACGCGTATTCCGCAAACGAAAGCTTTTGTCTCAAAAACTGAGCAAAAGCCCTGAAAATTCAGTTTAACGCGGGATAAAGATTTTGTCAAGGGTCCGCAAGCGATTTTCTGAAAATTCCGCCTGAAAAAATCGATTATCCTCCTTGACAAAAATCAATCAGTGAATCATAATCGAAAATAATCGTGAAAGAGCTTTTCCGATTTAATTCCTGAAAAATTTCCCTTTGTCCCAGCCCCAGCCTCAAGGAATTTTCGCAATGAAAAAAATACTGTTTCCCATCCTGACGTTTCTGTTTCTCTCTCTGGCCGTTCCGTCTGAATGTTTTCCGCAAGTTCAGACTCCGGACGATTGGACGACACTAAAAGACGCGAAAGCGTGGACGATTCCCCGTGAACATACCCGGCTTCTGAAAATCTCAACCGGGAAAGAGTTCATTCTGCTTGACGCTTCCGCGCTGTCTCAAACTCCAGCTTTCAGCAATATCCAGCTCAATGTTCCCGGGATCGACGTGAAGTCGGCGGAAAACAGGACGTTTTTCTTCACGCTTGACGTTGAGGGAACGAAAGACACGCCGGTCAACGTTTACCTTGAGGGAAGAAACTCGGACGGAAAGTTTCTTGCCGTCCATTTGAAGCGAGGGGGACGCTTTTCCGGAACGCTCAGCGGGAAACGGCAGAAAATGTTCTTCCTCGCGTTCATTCCCAAGGGAGTTCAGGAACTTCACTGGCGTTTCGATTTTTTCAAGGCAGGCCTTTTCAGACTTTACGGCGTCAAGACGCGATTTCTCCCGACGCAGGATCCAACCGAGGAAATGAAACTCGAACCGGAACTCATTTTTCACCTTCCGTTTGACGGAAACACGGAGCCGAAAACCGCGTTTGGCGAGAAAAAACCGCTTGAGTCCCGAAATGTGGATTTCGTTCCCGGTCTTTCCGGCCAGGCGGCAAATTTCACCCGGAAACGTTCTCCCGCGCTGCGGTACGCGCTTGAGAAAAATCTCGATCCCCAGCGCGGAACGATCTCCGTCTGGGTAAAAGGAGATTCCGCGGACGCGGGTTGGCGAACGATGCTCACGATGCCCTGGAACGCGGAGACGCGGATCGGTTCCGGAGCCGTCTGGTTCTGGCTCTGGTGCGGAAAATTGCGGTGCGATACCAGCGACGTGATGGATCAGAGCATTACGTCGGTCCCGCTGGATCTTGAGGAGTGGACGCACCTGGTCTTTTCGTGGGATCCATTTCGGATGCGGGCTTTCGTGAACGGGAAACTTGTCGCGGGCGGCGTTCCTCCGGAAAAACGTCTTGAGCCGTTCATGCCGTTTCTTTACGATCGGCTCGATTACGCGGAATTTCATGTTGGAAACTACTTCGGAAACGCGCTTGAGGGGGCGATGGATGAATTGAAGATCTTCTCGGCGCCTCTTTCTGAAAGGGAAGTTCTTGCGCTCTATCAGCAGTTCAGGCCGCTGTCGCTTGCTCTCGATGAGCTTTACTTTTTCGATGATGAAACTTCCTGCGTGT
>JAFQUP010000099.1 GCA_017408405.1 Thermoguttaceae bacterium | reverse complement strand
TGAAAAACCGGACCTTCTCCTTCTTGACGAACCAACGAACCATCTGGACGCCGAGACGATTCAATGGCTTGAGGGAACACTTCGCGACTATCCCGGTACCGTAATTATCGTTACGCATGACCGGTATTTTCTGGATAACGTAACCAAATGGATTCTTGAACTCGAAAATACGATTGGTATTCCGTTTGAGGGGAACTACTCCAGCTGGCTTGCGCAGAAAGCGGAACTTCTTCGGATTATTGAGAAAAAAGAAACACAGCGCCAGAAGGTTCTTCAGCGAGAACTTGAGTGGATTCAGATGGCGCATAAAGGGCGCAAGCAGAAAAACGAGGCGCGAATCAAATCGTACGAACAGCTTGTGAATCAGCAGACGATAGACGATAAAAGCGACGCGATCATTCAGATCGCTCCTGGTCCTCGCCTTGGAGAAAAGGTTATTCAGGCCGAAAATGTCTCAAAAGGATTCACGATTGGCGGAAATGAGATTAAACTTCTGGATAATGTGTCGTTTAACATTCCGCGCGGCGCGGTGGTTGGGGTGATTGGTCCTAACGGAACGGGTAAAACGACTCTTTTCCGGATGCTTGTCGGTGAGGAGGCCCCGGATTCAGGCTCCATTTCTATCGGAGATACGGTACAGTTGGCTTACGTTGACCAGCATCGTGATGCGTTGGATGACACGCAAACCGTTTTTGACGAAATCACGGACGGTAAAGACCTGATTGAACTTGGAAAAACGAAGATGAACAGTCGAGCGTACGTTTCCCGTTTTAATTTTCGCGGGACTCAGCAGCAGAAACTCGTCGGGCAGTGTTCAGGCGGTGAGCGAAACCGGGTTCATCTGGCCAAACTCCTGCGCCGCGGCGGGAATGTCATTTTGCTGGACGAACCAACGAACGATCTGGACGTAAATACCATGCGAGTTCTTGAACAGGCGATTTTGGATTTCAGCGGCTGCGTGGTGGTGATTAGTCACGACCGATTCTTCCTTGACCGTATCTGCACGCATATGCTGGTTTACGAAGGAGACGGAAAAGTGCGCTGGTTTGAGGGGAACTTCGCGGAGTATGAGGAGATGCTCAAATCGCAGCGTTCCGAACAGTTTGCCAACCGCAGAAGCAAATATAAAAAACTGATCAGATGAGGCATTAGGTAATTGGAATTTACGAATCAGGAATTCACTGAATCCAGTCATTATCTTTAATAAAAGGAAAATTATGATAGTTTCGTTGATTGGTTATCGGGCAACCGGAAAAACGACCGTCGCGCGCCTTCTTGCCGAAGCGCTTAACTGTCGATGGATCGATTCCGATCGGGAAATTGAGCGACAGGCCGGTAAAACCATCGCGGAGATTTTTGCGGAAGACGGCGAACCAGCGTTTCGGAATTTTGAGGAAAGAATCATTTCAGAACTTTGTTTGCAGGAAGATCTGATTCTTGCCACGGGCGGGGGCGCGATTATGCGTGAAAATACCCGAAAGATTCTTCGTCAGTCGGGGCCGGTGCTTTGGCTGACGGCTTCCGCGGAAACGATTCTTCAGCGAATGAGCGGAGACGAGACGACTCTTACCAGCCGCCCAAGTCTGACGAACCTTCCTCCTCTTGAGGAGATTAAACGGCTTTTGGAGGTGCGTGAACCCTTTTATCGGGACTGCGCGACGATGGAAATCACGACGGAAATTTGTTCGCCGGAAGAGATTGTTCAGCAGTTGCTTTCTGTCATGAAACAGTCGTAAAAGTAATTATTCCAATTCGGACCTTCTGCTTTTGTCTGTGGGGCCGTTAAAATTTATTAAAAATCGCTGTCAAATGCCGAATTTCAATTTATTACCCCGAAATTTTCAAGCGAATGAATTGGGATGCGGCAATCGGCATTTGAAGTGATTTCAACTTCCTGTGAATTATTTGGCTATTTGCCGATCAGAGGTGAACCTATGTTTTTGATGCTTTCAGCGCTTTTGGGAATTTTTCTCGGAGCTTTTGCCAATTACGCGGCAGCCGCGTGGGCCTGGGAGCCTAAACGTAATCATCCGTGGTGTGCCTCAGATGTTTCACGGCCATTTTGGTATCGGATTCCAATTATTGGCTGGTTTGGCATGAAAAATGAATCCAGCCGCTTTGGACGCCGTTTCTGGATTCGTCCTCTTCTGGTTGAATTGGGCATGGGGGCTTTCGCGGTCTGGTTTTTTCAGGGGCAGGTACTCCAGACCGCCTCGCTGCTTCTCATGAACGAAATCCCCGTTACTCCTTCCACACTGTGGACTCTTGTCGCGCGTTTTGTTTTTCAAATGATTTTCGCGGGATTAATGCTGGCGGCTTCACTGATTGATTTTGACGAAAAAACGATTCCTGATCAAATCACTGTTTTGGGAACAATTTTCGCCTTGGTCATTTCCATGATTTTTCCTCTGACTATTGGCAATTATTCAGACGGTACGAGTCTTGCGATTTTTCAGGTTACGCAGCTTTTGGATTTTCCGGACGCGCCGCTTATTACCGGAGATGATTTTTTTAATCCGCTGACAGCTTCCTCGCCCTTGCCGGTGCTTGGTGTTTTCAAAACAGAATTCTCAGGGAAATTTGGATTGGTAAGTGCCCTGCTCTGCTGGTGGGGATGGTGTTTCGCCATGCTTGATCGGCACTGGCGAATGAATTGGGGATGGCGTTGGGCATGGCGCATTTTCTGGGAACGACTTGCGCGAAGTACGTCAACGCGCCATTGGTGCCGTCTGGCTAATTGGGGAACGTTTTTGATTGTTCTTTTTTGGGCTGCCGGCTGGCCGCAGTGGCTTTCTCTCTGGTCTTCTCTTTTGGGGATGGGAATAGCCGGAGGATTTATGTGGCTCATTCGAATTGCCGGAAAATTTGCCATGAATCGTGAGGCGATGGGATTTGGAGACGTTACGCTCATGGCCATGTTTGGTGCTTTTCTTGGCTGGCAGCCGTGCCTGATTCTGTTTTTCATCGCGCCTTTTGCTGGGCTGGTGCTGGCTCTTTTGTTCATGATTCTGTTTCGTGACCCGGAAATTCCCTTTGGCCCATTCCTTTGTGCCGCGGCTCTCATTACGCTTCTGAACTGGCCGACACTCTGGGCTTTGACGCTTCCATTTTTTCAGCTCGGTTCACTCCTTTTTACCTTGGGCCTGGGGCTTCTTTTGCTAATGGTAATTCTTCTTGCTCTTATTCAGGGAATCAAGAAATTTTTGGGAATCGATTACTGATAACAGGTGGGAACTTCGGAAAAACATTCTTAGCCAAACCTTTTAGTTTGTCTATTTTTACTGAAGTTGCCTTGAAAAAGAAAGAATCTTTCAGAAAATCGTTAAATATTGGCAAGAATCCCGCTTTACCCCTTGACTTTCATTTGGGGAATGTTAAAATAAATGATACTTGATTTATTTTTTTCATGACTTGAAAGGGTGTCAAAGTGCTTCATCCGGTTGAAAAGGCAGATGTCCTCATTGAGGCACTGCATTGGATTCGTGAATTTCGTGATAAAGTATTCGTCATAAAGCTTGGCGGGAGTCTCATGACTAATCCGCTTGCGATGTCCCACCTGCTCCAGGATGTTGTTTTTCTGGAAACGGTAGGTATCAAACCGATTGTGGTTCATGGCGGCGGCCCGGCTATTAACCGTGCCATGCTTGAGGCTGGTCTTCAGTCGCGTTTTGTTTTGGGACGGCGATACACTTGCGAAAAAACTCTCGCTATCGTGGAGCGAGTCCTGGCTAACGAGGTGAATGAACAGATTGTTGAGCAGATCACGATTCTTGGCGGAAAAGCCAAATCCCTCAATTTTAACTCTAAATGCATCGCGTTTGGTGAGCCGATTAAACTTAAGGATGATGATGGCAACCTGTTGGATGTCGGTTACGTTGGAACGGTCACTCGCGTTGACAGGAAGACGATTGAAGAGCTTCTTCACTCAGGCACGATTCCGGTTATTCCTTCCATGTGCCTGACGGAAGAAGGTCAGAAACTCAATGTGAACGCCGATACGGTCGCGATGGTCATCGCGCAGGAATTTAAGGCGGAAAAGCTGGTTTACCTTAGCGATATTAATGGTGTTCGCGCAGACAAAGATGATCCTGAATCCTTGATTCCGACCCTTACTCCGGAAATGGCGGAAGAGCTTTTCCGAAAGGGAGTCATTCAATCCGGAATGATTCCAAAAGTTCAGGCCTGCCTGGCTACGGTTGAAAAAGGGGTCCGTAAAGTTCACATTGTGGACGGACGCCTGCGCCATTCCCTGTTGCTGGAAATTTTCACCACTTTTGGCATTGGGACCGAAATCGTTTCCAGCACGCATCATCCGGTAAAATGATTTAAGACACGGTTTAATGCTGTGCTGTTCAGCATTTCAGTGATTTGCCAAGGGTAATTTTGCCAGGTGATGTTCTTTTGACCAGAACGGAGCCAAATTCAAATTCGCGAACAGAAATACTGTTTCGCTCCATGAATTTCATTGATGTTTAATGAAGGAAAAAATAGAATGACTACGTTTGAAACATTCGAAAATTACGTTATTCCCAATTACTCACGATATCCAGTTACTCTTGTGCGCGGTGAGGATTCCTGGATTTGGGATGAGAACGGAAAAAAATATCTTGACTTTTTTCCCGGCTGGGGTTGCGGAATGCTGGGCCACTGTCCCAAATATGTCGTTGAGGCGGTTCAGAAACAGGTTGCGACGCTCATTCATATCCCGAATTCCTGGTATTCCAAAGAACAGGGAGAGTGGGCGCGGCTTCTTTCCGAACGCAGTTTTGGCGGAAAGTGTTTTTTCTGTAATTCAGGCACCGAAGCCAATGAGGCGGCGATCAAGCTTGCCAGAATGTACGGCAACGAAAGTAAGCGATACAAAATTTTGACATTCTTCAATAGTTTCCACGGCAGAACGATGGGGTCAGTAGCGGCAACCGCTCAACCAAAGTATCAGCAGGGCCTTGGACCGCTTCTTCCAGGTTTTATTTACGCTCCGTATGGAGATTTGGAAGCCGTAAAGGAAATCGTGGAGAATGATGATGAGATCGTTTCCATTATGCTTGAGCCTATTCAGGGTGAAGGCAGTGTGAACATTCCGTCTCAGGAGTTCCTTTCTGGATTGCGTGAAATCTGTGATCAAAAAGACATTCTGCTTCATTTTGATGAAGTCCAGACCGGTTGCGGCCGGACGGGAGAGTGGTTCGCGTATCAGCTTTTCGGCGTGACGCCGGACATCATGACTCTTGCCAAGACTATTTGCGGAGGTATTGCGGGGGCCGCGTTGGTTGCCCGTAAGGAATTTGTGCCTTATTTGCGTCCAGGAATGCACGCGGCTACTTTTGGAGGAAATCCAGTCGCGGCGGCGGCCGGTATCGCGACGATTCGCCAGATTGAGGATGAAAATCTTCTTGAAAACGCGAAACGAAATTTTGAGGTTTTCAAAAAACGTTTTTTGTCACTCAAAGAAAAAACGGATCTCATCACGGACGTTCGCGGCTGTGGTGCGATGATTGGCGTTGAGTTAACGATTAACGGCACGCAGATCGTTCAAAAGTGCATGGAGAATGGTTTGTTGATTAACTGTACGCACGGAACGGTTATTCGTCTCCTTCCGTCAATCACTCTTACGGAAGAGCTGGTTAATACCGGCTGTGACATTATCCAGGACGTGATTCTTAGCCTTTGATGAGGGCGGAAGAGTTTAGAGCGGGCAGTTTTGCCTACTCGATATTTTAAAGGAACTTTTAAAACTGTTTTTCAGAAATTGAGTTTTTGAAGTTCCGAAAGAAGTTATTTCAGAATAGTTTCGTATAGGATATTTTTCGGCATTTTTTTCAAATGCCGAAGTTTTAGCGTTCAATTGGGTTAATTTCGGAGCCTTTTCCGGGATTAACCCCTTCCCTGTTTTTTTAGATTCCCACTTTCAAAGTTCATTAAATTTCACAGAACGAAAGGGATTTTCATGCGTCACTTACTCACCCTGAAAGATTTGACTACGGCAGAGATCGAAGAGATCCTTTCCATTGGCAGCGAGCTGAAGCAAGACTTTAAACGAGGGATTCGTTCTCAACTTTACCCCAACAGCGTAATGGGAATGATTTTCCAGAAGCAGTCTCTTCGCACCAGAGTTAGTTTTGAGACAGCTATGACGCATTTGGGAGGGCATGCGATCTATCTTTCTGGCGATGTGGACTTTGGTAAACGTGAGCCAATTCGTGACTTCGCGCGAGTCATGAGTGAAATGGTTGACATGGTGATGATTCGGGCCAAGCGTCACGAAGATGTCGTGGAATTTGCGGAGTACGCTTCCGTTCCGGTCATTAATGGTCTGACGGACTACTGTCATCCATGCCAGGCTTTGGCGGATATTATGACGCTTCGTGAATTGATTGGCGACACGACCGGCAAAAAATTCGCATGGGTTGGTGACGCAAATAATGTGGCACTTAGTTTAGCTTTCATTTGTGGAAAATTGGGGATGAAATTTTCCATGGCGACTCCGAAAACTTATCAGTTTAATGATGAATTGCTTCAGGAAATACGGGACAACGCACCCAATGCGGAATTTGAGGTAACGGAGGATCCGTATGAAGCGGTGAGTGATTCTGTCGCGGTCTATACTGACGTTTGGGTCAGTATGGGACAGGAGGCGGAAAAGGATCAGCGTGAACGGGATTTTGCCAGATATCAGGTGAACGCTGATTTGATGAAGCACTGTCCTAATGCTTATTTTATGCACTGTCTGCCCGCGCGACGCGGTTTTGAGGTAACTGAAGACGTTATTGATGGTCCGCAAAGTGCCATTATTCCGGAAGCTGGTAATCGTCTTCACGCCGAAAAAGGCGCAATTGTCTGGCTTTTTCGACAAATACAGGATATGAATTGATTTTACGGAGATTAACGGTGGGTGCGAACCGCCAATTTCCGATTTCACCAATGGAAGTTCATTGAAGGAGAATGGCAAAGGAACCTTTCTGAACCTCAAATTTCTGGAAAAAGGATAATTTCGCTTTTTAGCTTTATTGCCAGAAGTTCCGCGTATTTCTGAATATGCAGAGTTTCTGGTATCTTGTGAAAATTCACTATCCTTTTTCCTCCTTTGAAAGCAGTTTAGTGAAGGTTTTTGGAGCATTTTTTCATTCTCTTTCTCTTTTGTTTAAATCGAGACTGAAAAAGTAGAAATCAGTTTTTGCGAGACGAGGATGGATACTTTACCGAACGGCTCTGAACGTGAGGTTTCTGAAAATGTCGGTGGCTCAGTTTTTGAGGACAATTCTTCAGGCCGGACTTTTCGAGTGAAAAAGAAGGATTTAAAGCGGCTGCCCAGGCAGGCCGAACGAATTCTGGCGATTATGGGAAGCCTTCAGAGTCAATGGTATTCTCTTGATGAGCTTTGCGCCCAGCACCCGAAATTCACCAAGCGTACGATTTATCGAGACCTTGAAGTCATTCGGAGTTTTTTCGCTGATGGTCTTCAGAGCAACTCGCGGGGACAAATGCACCTGATTCCCAGCAAGGTATTTTTCGTTCAGCCGTTGGATTTAACGAACGTGGAGGCTATTTCTCTTTATTTTCTCTGTCAGCTGGCTCAAAATTATCGCAGCCCGATTTCATATCTTGATCCTGTTCAGACTGCTTTTCAGAAACTGCGCTCTCTCTCCCAAGCTCTTTATGTTCAAACGCAGAATGATGATCATCTCGAATACATTCACCTCGAAATGGCTCCCATTTCCCCGCAAGCGAATAGATCTGTTTTCTCGGAACTTCTTTTGGCACATGAAAAACGGAATGCCGTAAACATTGAATATGACAGCATTTGTGAGGGTGAGGTCATTGGGACGCGTCTTGAGCCATACCATCTGCACTTTACCCGGCGCGCGTGGTACGTAACAGGAAAGTCCGGTTTTCATCATGGAGTACGAACGTTTCATTTGGAGCGAATTCGTTCATTGAAGGTGATTCCGGACAGTACGTTCGTGATTCCGATTGGCTGGAGCTACGAAAATTATCGCGGTAACGCGTGGAATATGATTCGCGGCAGTGAAGATTTAGAAGTGATTCTTCTTTTTTCGCCGCTTGTCGCTCGAAATGTCGCGTCCGTTCGCTGGCACAAAAACCAGCTTACCGAGCGGCAGGCGGACGGCACGCTCCTTTTTCGGGTTCATGTTTCTGGAATTAGTGAAATCATCTGGTGGATTCTTGGTTACGGAGATCAAGTTGAAGTACTCTCTCCTCCCTTTCTTCGCCAGGCAGTCCGGGATAAAATCCGCGCGATGAGTATGATTTACGAAAAAGACGGTGAGTAATGGGGACGAGACAAGCCGCGAAAATTGAGTTGTCGCGCAGAACATCTGTTCCTTTCGCAGAAAAGGAGAATATTAAGATTTTGATAAAAAAAACCGAAAACCAAAAGAACGGGGGATTTCGCGACCTGATTTTGATTCCGGCGGAAAACATTCGCAATTTCCATGAGTAAAGGCTGATTTTCATGAAAACACCTCTCTTTTTCGTTTCGTGCGCAACGTGCGGTGCCAGGATACGTTTTTTTGAAGAATCACGCTTGGGGCAGATTATTCCATGTCCCAAGTGCGGCAGCATGGTTCTTGTGGAAAAATCATCCGCTACTTTAACTTCCGAGTTTATTTCAGAAAACGTTAGGATGAGCGAATCAGGTACCCCAGATAATTTTGATAATTCGGTCACTACTGATCTTTCACCTTTGGCGGTTTCGCAGGAGAGTTCTGTTTCTGACAGCGTAAAAACGGAAGATGTTGATTTTGAGTCTGAATTTGAATTTGAAAGTGACGAAAAAAAACAATTGCATCCTAAATTTTTAATTTTAGGTATGTGCGGCATAGCCGTTGGCGTTTTTTTGGCGGGAATTTGTGTTTTTTGGTTGATGTCGTCTCCACCCCAGGAGGATCATTCTCCTGTTCTGCAGCTTCCGTCAATGGAAGAGAATGAGGGATCAGTTGGTTTAGTCGATGAAGGCACACGAGAAGATTCATCTTCGGAAATTAAATTTTCCACAGAAGATGCTTCTGGAAATTCTACGGACACGCAAAATGGAGATGCTATTTCTTCAGACAATGAAAATTCCGATTGGGATTCAGATTTGTCGGCGCTTGCTCATCCGATAGAGGCAGAAAAAACAGATGGAACATTTTCTGAAATGATGCAGAGTTCTCTTGGAAAGAAAATCTCCGAAAACTTGGAGCTTTCGAAAAAAAAGATAGTGGAAACGGATATTTCTTTAGAAAACTCCCAAACGTTGAGAGATGCGGATTCAGAGGTGGTTTCAGGGGGAGAATCCATTTCAGAAACATTGGCACCAGATGAACTAAACGAAGAATCGCGAGAAAGAGTTTCTTCAGAAGAGTTTTCCGGTCAAACGGAAAGTGGTTCTGAGCTGACGGCAGAGCCGATTCTGGATTCTCCGGAAGCCCTAAAATTTAATCGCCGCAAAAGAAATAGAGTCTACTCTGGTGAGGACACAGCTTCTTTTCTTGATTTTGACGGTCAATTGGTTCAAATTGGCGAAGATAGTGAGGCATCCGGAAATGATTTGTCTCCGGAAATGAATGAAGTTTCGGATTCCCCTGCTCCGCATTCAGATGAAAGGGATTTTTCAGAGGGGGACAAATTGTCAGAAGATGGAGAGAATACGGAGTCATCGGCAGATGAAAAAGTTTCAGAGACGAAAACAGTTCCTCAATTGGCAGTTTTTCGTCTTGCTCCACCCGAGGTTGAATATCTTTCCGCGCGAATGTCCGGGGCACTGGCGATTCCATTGGAATCGGTTTCTATTGCCGACCGGCCCATTACGGCATTAACTCAATTTGCCGCTCAAATGAGTGGAGAACGAATTACCGCGGATTGGAAAAAGCTGGAGCGTCTTGGAGTTCATAAAGAAATGCCTGTTCAGCTTGAACTTGGTAAGACGTCTCTTCGAGAAGTATTGGATACTGGACTTTATTCAATTAATTTAGGAATTATTTCTGTTGGACAAAATCTTCGGATTGTTGGCTGGGAAGCCGCTCAAATCGCACGACGCGCGGAGGAAATTGGGGAAAAACAGATAAAAAAAACGTTGGAGCTTGAAGATCTTTCTGCCACCCACGCCTCGGAAACATCCGGACAGTCCGGACTTAATGAAATCGCGAAACTGATTCCGCAATTTGTTCATCCGGCACTTTGGGAGAATGCGGATGGTCTTGGGAAATTAACGCCTAATCCTGCCAAAAACAGAATTAATTTATTCCAGTATCCTTCCGTCATTCAGGAAGTCGAACTTTTTTGTGATAAAATTCGTCGAGCCAGAAATATGGAAGTAAAAAATCTTCCAACACTTTCCAATAAATTACGAAATTCCTTACGGGACGGGACAGAAATTTTCGACACGGAGATATCCTCTCGTTATTCCTGTTCGGAGCGGATTCGTCAGGCTGCGGTCAACTGTGATTTGAGCAACGGGACGACCATGCGTCAGGCATTGATGGAAATAATGCGTTGCGTGAATGCTAAAATCATTTTTGATGAGAAATCGATTCTCAGAGTTCCAATTACCTCCGTAATTCCAGACGCTGAAGTTCCGGATTTTGAAGGCCGAAAACGGGATCTACCAAAGAGTATTCTTGAAATTCCCTGTGTTTATCGTTTTGAAGGAGTTTCCTTGGAAGAAGCTGTTACGGATATTTTGAAACAGACACCGCTTTTTTGCTATCCAGTTTCATCAGATACCTTTTTTCTGACGACGTATGATGAAGCAATGAGAAAAATGCTTGTCGACTTTTATCCGGTGGGAGATTTAATCAAAAATTCAGCGGCAGCGGGAACCTTGGTAAACGGTATCCTTAGTACTCTTTATCCGAAATCATGGACTCGCGGAGGTGGTGCCGGGTCGATTTATTTTGATGTGCCGGGCAAAACTCTTATTGTGCGCCAGAATCCTCTCGTTCATTACCAAATTGAAATGTTTTTGAAACGTTTTCGGCAAACCCAAAACCCTAATGAGAAAAAGGATTCCGGGATAAAGGAATGAAGATAAAATTTTGGAAGGATTTCATATGGATTTTATTAATCGGTTTTTTTAAAACAGGTTTGAGGATACTCCCTGTTTGTCTACTGCTTTCTGTTTCGGTGGTACCGGGAACCATATTCGCACAGGAGAACCAGGAACAGAAAAATGAAATTCTATTTCATTCGCAATTTCCGGAGGATTCTGCGTCAGTATCTGATTCTGGTCATGGGAGAGTCATTTTCGCGCCTTCGTATTTTGAAAACATTCAATTTTCTGAACTTTCACCAGAATTGGTGAAACGTTTTTACGAAATGAGGGACAATTTAAATTCTGGAAACCTGGAGAAGGCATTCCCGGTTCTGAGTGAATTTCTCCTTCTTCACGCTGAAAAGTTTTTTCCGGAGCGGGATGAAAAACATTTGAGTCATTTCCCGGTTTCAGGGGTGGAGGATGGTGGAATTCGGCAGCTTTGGGACTCGCAAGGAAAAATGCTCCTTCGGTATCCAGTTTATGTGATTTGCAGAAAAATTCTTCAAGAACTTCCCCAAGAAACTCTCCGGAAATGGCAGGAATTTAGTTTTCCCTATCTGCAGTCGGCTTTAACCGTAATCTTCATGGAAAGATTGGACGAACAGCCGGAAAATAAATTGAAAATCCTAAAACGAATTCGTAATCAGAATCCATGTTCTGCAGTTGAGTCATTGCTTCTGGAAGAGCTTGCTCTTAACGCCTGGCAAGCTGGAAATCTTAAGGAAGCAGAGTATTTCTGGTCATTGGAACTCGCGGAACGATTGAAACATTCTGCCGAATCCATTTCCCGGCCAATTTCTGACTTGGCAGTGCTTCCTGAAATTGGGGAGTTAACGCAGCGTTTGGAACAGGTGAAGCAAATGGAAAGAATTTCTTCTCCAGTTTTTTCAATTCCCGGATGGAGTATCAACATGACTCAGATTTTGAATCCAGAGGGAGAAATCATTTTTGAAGATTTTCTTCCTGAGGAACAGAAAGGGAATTTATTTGGGGACAGAAAACGTGATCGAGAGAGAGAGGAGAAAGTGGTTCCTCAATTTCTTACTTTTTCCCCGGATGGTCAATTTCTCATTGCCCGGATGGGAACTCAAGTCGCGGTATGGCCTAAAGACGAATGGGTTACCCGTCCTAAATCTTATCTGGTGATTCTTGACCTTTCTAGTGAGGGGAGTTTGCTTGGAATCATCTCTCCTGATTCGGAAAATCGTTTTCTGATTGGCAATCCATTGGCTGATGAACAGGCAGTTTATGTTCCAACGATTTCGATTGGTGAGAAAATGGAGATTTCTCTTGATATTTATGCTTTGCCAGATGGTACTTTGACTGATCGGAGAACGCTTTGTTTTCTCTCTGATTTTCTTTCTTTCGATCTGGGAAAATATTCT
Source organism: Thermoguttaceae bacterium (assembly GCA_017408405.1). Classification (GTDB taxonomy): domain Bacteria; phylum Planctomycetota; class Planctomycetia; order Pirellulales; family Thermoguttaceae; genus RGIG3701. The sequence continues at coordinate 4,907 of JAFQUP010000099.1, read as the reverse complement.
GAAACGATTTTTTTGCCAATTCGCTGGTCAAATGATGGAAAGATTCTCATTGGCGGTCCTGAATCTGGGTTTCAGTTAATTATGGAAAAATAAAACGAGTTTTTTCCATTTAAATTTTTTAAGGCGCGAGAAAAGCGTCAATCCAATGAACAGGATATTTTAGTGAGAGAGATTGTGGTTGGTTGAGGCAGTCCGCTTCAAGCCGTAATTCTTCAACCCCTTTGACATCTACTAAAATCAGTTCGGGTTTGGTCAGGGGAGTAATGGTTTTTTCGGCAGCCAATTTTCCATCCAGCCAAATACGAAAACGAATTTTTGAAGAAAACAGTTTTTCGCAGGCGGGAATCGTACCGAATGTTTTGAAATTTCCATCAAGACGCCATGAAAGCGAAGTCCCCGTTATGGTTCCAATTCCGTGGCGATGAATTTCACCTAAAAGACGAAAACGTTCACCAGAAATCGCAGCACGCGGATTCCACGTTCGCTGCTTGCCCTGCTCTGTCTCGTGGGTTTCTTTCATGAATTTTACTTGAGGTGAAATTTCGTCCAGCCACCGTAATTCCTTGATTTGAGCCGTTGCGGAAGTGAGGGAAGTGTCGAAAAATTTCTGGGATTCGAGCGGCGACTCAAGATAAACGATGGAATCATGAGGAATTTTCTCAGGATAGGGTTCATTCTCATCCGGATTCATTCGAAACAGAGATCCGTCAGAAAGACCGATCCAGAAATACTGCCCGATCTTCCGCGAACGAGAATCAGTTTCAAGGCGCATTTCTGTTGAGAGAAGGATGGCGGCAAGCCGATTAGGCGAAATTTCAAGTTGCTGAGCAATTGGAGAAAATGTTTCCAAGGAAGGAGCACTTAGGTCGCGTGTCTGAAAGCAGACCTTTTCGCTTTCCCTGGAAAAAGAAAGAAATTCTCCATAAAGTCGTTCACCTGTCCGAAAAACCAGGACATCCTCAACTCTTTTTTCAACCTGAATTTCATGAAAAAGTTTTTCTCTCTCTGAAATCGTCGTTCCCCAAAACAGAATTCCGCCAATCTCATCAAGAGAAAAGGAGAGGGTACCGCAAAACGGATTTTCCCACTTCAGGATTTCACGAATGATAATTTCCTCCGCTTTTTTTTCATGATTATCCAATGTCAGTTTCTCGATCTGAAAACCAGCTGGATTTCCGCTCCAAATTCCGCCATCGGCCAAAACCAGAGATGATTCTGCGGCTGAAAACTCCGCGGGTTTGCCCCAACTTAAAAATTGAGCGGTCTCGAACGCGAAATGGCGGTCGTCCTTTTGAAAAAGAAAGCGTTTTTTTTCCGAATCCCATCTCTCAAATGAAACTCCATTGGTTTCGCCGACACTTAAAAAAAAGCGTTCAGTCCGTTTTAAATCAGCAGAGGAGGGTATTTCTTTCTCATCTTCTGCCAAGGTGAAAAATTGGGAGTTTAGAGAAAGAAAAAGTATTATCGTCAGGCTGGTTATTTTTTTCAAAAACATAAATGAAAAAACTCCGCTTTTCATGAAACAGACTCCTGATTTTTGAATTTTAGCTTTGTTTCGTTTATTTTACCATATTTCGCGTTTCGAGTAAATCCCCAACTGAAACCTTTTCGTGTTTTTTTCACGGCGAAAGAAAATTTTCTTCTTTTGAGAGCGTTCCCTATTGACAAAATTTTGTTCTTGGGTAAGATAATCACTACCAAAGAAGTAGACAGGCTTTCCAATTTTCTTCTCTCAAAAATACCTGGAAAATCCATGAATGAAAAAAAATATCGATTAGAAACGTTGGCGGTTCATGCGGGACAAAGTCCGGATCCCGCCACTCAATCCTGCGCAGTTCCTCTTTATCGAACGACAGCATTTCATTTTCGCGATTCTCAGCATGGCGCAGATCTTTTCGCACTGCGTGAATCGGGAAATATTTATGCGCGGCTCATGAATCCCACGAATGAAGTTCTCGAAAAAAGATTGGCTGCTCTTGATGGCGGAGCCGCTGCCCTCACATTTTCCAGTGGAACAGCCGCGATTTATTTCACGATTTCCAATATTCTGAAAATGGGGGATGAACTGATTTCATCGAGCCAAATCTACGGAGGAACGTTTACTCAATTTGACGCGATTCTTCCTCAGTATGGAATCCGAACTCGATTCGTGCCTCTGAACGATTTTTCCGCGGTTGAAGCCGCTATTACGCCCCGTACTCGCGCTCTTTTTATTGAGACAATTGGTAATCCATCACTTGATGTCGCGGATATTGAAGGTTACGCTCAAATTGCTCAAAAATACCATCTTCCGCTAATCGTGGATTCAACATTTACTCCGCCCACGCTTCTTCGGCCAATTGAACATGGCGCGAATATCGTGATTCATTCTCTCTCCAAGTGGATTGGCGGTCACGGTACTGGAATTGGCGGAGTCGTGGTGGATGCCGGAAATTTTGATTGGACGGACCCAAAATTTGAGCTGTTTAACCAACCGGATGCCGGATACCATGGACTTCGTTTCGCGCATGATCTTGGTGAGATGAATTTTCTTGCTTTTATTTTGCGCCTGCGAACCGTTGGATTGCGAAATGTTGGTCCTACTCTTGCTCCTGATGCCGCCTGGCAGTTTCTTCAGGGGGTTGAATCCCTGCCGTTGCGTATGGATCGGCATAGCCAAAACGCGTTGGCTGTCGCGAAATTTCTGAGAAATCATCCTAAAGCTGCCTGGGTCCGTTACCCCGGCCTTGAGAATGATCCAGGTTTTTCGCTGGCTCAAAAATACTTATCCCGAGGAGCAGGCGGAATGGTCGTCTTTGGGGTCCATGGCGGAAAAGAGGCTGCCCAGAATCTGGCTGACCGAATTCCCCTTTTCAGTTTGCTGGCTAATGTTGGGGATGCCCGGAGTCTCATCATTCATCCTGCGAGTACTACCCACTCCCAGCTATCCTCAGAGGCTCTTCGTGAAGCCGGCATCCTGCCCGAAATGATTCGGCTTTCCATTGGGCTTGAGCATATTGACGATATTCTCGAAGCCTTGGCGGAGGGGTTGGAGCAAATTTGATTTTCAGGAAAATTTAAAGGAACGTTCCAGGAATTGCTTTTCGCTGATAAAAATAAACGTTTTTTTGAAAATTGAGCTTGGGAAAGTTTCTTAAATTTCCTAATTTCCGTTTTTAGAAAAATTTATATTACCTTCATTCTCATTTTTTGTTTTCCGCGGGTATTCAAAAATGGCTGACAGAGGCTCCTTAAACAAAGATCAGATTTTTCAGGAAGAACTTTTTACGTTTGCGGAAGAAGTCCACGCTCCTTCGAAGGAAAAGTGTGTTAATTCGTCGTTTCCTGTCAATGAGAACGAGCCAGAAGGGGCGGTAAAAGACGCAGATTCCGGCAGCTTCGTTGAGCTTTCAGAGCGGGCTGTTACCAGTGAAGATGATTTTTTTTGCGATTTCCGTTTTCAAACAGACGAAGAGGAGAAACTCTGTTTGTCTGCTTCTCTTAAATTCGACGAAACTCATCCAGACGAGGCCGTTTCGCTGAGTAATGAATCAGAGGAGTGTGATTTTTGGACTTTTAGAGATGACGTTTTGCCGTTGGAAGAATCGGAGGAAACGGACATATCGTTTACTTTTGCGGATGAATTTCAAGAGGAAGAAACTGAAACATTTTTTCAGGCTCTCCGGAATCGGGATCTTCCCCGTATTAAAGAATTTCTACGGAATGGAGAAAATGTTAGCCGCTGTGATGCTTTTGGCTGGACTCCTCTTCAAATTGCCGCGGGTTCTGGTTCTTTTGAAATCGTGAAATGTCTTTTGGAACATGGAGCTAAAATGGATTCCGCCAAACTCCCTGTTTTTTTCGCGGCGGATTCTGGTGCTCTGGATGTCGTTTGTTTTTTACTTGAAACATTTAACATTTCGCCATCCTGCCTTGATCCTGACGGGAATTCGCTTCTCCATCATGCGGCGGAAAGTCATTCTCCTGAGTTGGTTCAATTTTTGATTGAAAGTGGAATTCCGATTGATCTTCAGGGAAGTGCCAGGCTCACGGCTTTGGAGCGGGCTTCACGTGAGGGGGATCTTCGGACTGTTCAACTTTTGGTTGAAGCGGGAGCTGAAGTTAATTCAGAAGGCGGACGCTGGAGTGCCCCGCTCCATGAAGCGCGGAATCCGTTTCATCATGGGATTTTTCTTTATGGTCCGCCCATTTACGCTGCCGCGGCAGGAGGTCATTTCGATGTCGTTCAGTATCTTGTGGAACATGGAGCGGACGTCAACGCGAAAGATTGCCAGGGGAGAACGGTTCTTCACGCGGCTTCGAGAGCAGAAAATCCCAATGTGATGCAGTTTCTTCAGAAGTTAGGGGCACAATAAAAAATATGTCGGGAAATGAAACATCAATTTTCATTTCCCGACACCTCAACAAAACGTTCGGCTAATTTTCGGATAAATTTGAGATTATTCCGGAACTTCTCCCCCAAACCGGTCAAGGTAGATTTTCCAGCGTTTGGTAATCATGTCTTTAAGTTCGTCGTCAATCTCAAATTTATTTTTTTTGTAGTTTTTGTGCTCTTCCGCGTAACGAACCAGTCCGGGACGCATTTTCTCGAAATCGCCGAGCTGAAGCTGCTCGTAAACTTTTTCCATTGTTCCTACTTTATCCGCGCACAAATCTTCATAACGAATTTCGATCAGGTTTTCCGGCGGAATGTCCGCGGTGTCCCGAATGTAGGCACGATACATTCGTTCGAGAGACTCGAAAACCAGCTCTTCAAGATACGCCCCGTCAGAGAACTGAAACGCCTCGCTCGTGAGGAAACGTTTCCAGAGATTCACCGTTGACGCGTACATCGTGTACGGATTTCGCGAAATATGGATAAACTTGGCGTTCGGATACATTTCGCGCAAAACCCGAATTCTCGCGGT
>JAFQUP010000098.1 GCA_017408405.1 Thermoguttaceae bacterium | reverse complement strand
GAAAACTGCGTCGCGATCACCATCCGCGACATGAAATGCTGCTGGGAAGATATTCGCCGCTCCGGGTCCCAAACACCCCGCAGCGTCTGGCCGATCATCCAGTATTTCAAGGGTTGGGGCTGGCAGCGTTTCCCGACGTTTGACGAGCTGAATGCCATGAGTTTCGCCTCGATCATCCACGGCGCGAACGGCATCACGTGGTACACTTACGGAGGAACGGTCGAACCGGAAAAGAAAAAATTTAACTACGGCATCACGACCACTCCGGAGACCTGGAAGAACATTTCGACCGTCGCGACGCGCATTCGGGAACTCAGTCCCGTTCTTCTCGAACGTACTCCCGAACAGCCAGCAGCACCGGAGATCCTTTCCGGCCCCAAAAAGGACCCGCTCGGAAACGATTCGGTCTCCTGCCTGCTCAAGATCCGCGGCGGCTGCGCGTGGCTTCTGTGCGTGAACTCCTCGCCGGAACCGGTCCAGGCGCGATTCTCGCTCCCGGCAAATCTGAAAGACTGTGCAGAAGTCGTTTTTGAAGACAGAACGGTAACGCTCGATGGAAACACGCTGACGGAAGATTTCGCGGGATTCGCCGTCCACATTTACCGGATCGAGCTGAAATCCAAAACGAACTGAGCCAAAAAATTCTGAAATTTTCCACCCCAAAAGACGTTAGTCCCCAAAAAACCAATCCTTTGAGGCCAATTCATGAAAAAGGCCTCATAAAACCCCAAAAACGAAAGAGCCGTCTCAACCAGCACGCTCTTTCGTTTTCTTCATTCTGAGACAACCGCGTTACGTTTATTTCACGGCTTTAATTTCATACCGATGCGGCACCGGCTGACGCTTCTTCAGCATTTCAGACGTTTCTTCAGCCAATTTTTTCTCAACGTCCCCCCGCTGTTCCCATTGCGCGAGATAACCGGGAACTTTACTTTCAAAATAGCCAGTCCGATTCGGAATTTCCTCATCGTAGAATTTCTTCACACGCGCCAAATCATCCGGATTCACGTAACGGCGAAGATACCAGCGAACTGCCGCGTAATTGCGCAGAACACACTCCGTATCGCGTCGCTGAACGCCCAGTTTGCGCAACTCCTGCGCCTGCTGAAACTGCGGCGTTTTCTCGTTCATTCCAAGATTAACTCCGGCTGAAAGTTCATCTGCCGTAAAGGTTCCGACAGAGGTTTCGTCAATGAACAGTTCATAGTTACCGGGTGAGAGATTTTTCACGGCAAAAAGTTCCTGATTCAAATCCTTAACGATAGGAAGCAGTTCAAGAACCGGATTCGCTTCCGGATCGATCGGGAAAGGCAGCGCTTTTTCCAGTACCACGCATGAAATCGTTCCGTCCTCCGCAATCTTTAGTCCGCTTACGTCCGCGTTCTCCGCTTTCACGACCAACGTACCATCCAGCACTATGTCCGAAACGACCGCCGAAGCCCCCTGCGCCTTAAGAAAAAGCCACGCCATCATCAAATGTCCCTGCGCTCCAGGATGAACGCGGTCTGGTCCAACAATCGTCCAGCGCGGATCTTCAGCCTGCTTTTGGGCATTCAGTGCCGTCATCGGAGCATGAAAATCCACCACGTTTACCGTACCCGCAGCTTTCTCATCTGAAAGAGAGGACGCGAGCGTTCTCACAATTTCCGCGCATTTCCCAAGTCCCGAATTGCATCCGGTCTGATTATTGTTTCGGTCATTCACTCCCGTCTCATCAAAAGGTGACGGAGTGATGAAGTAAAACGTCGGATTCAGCTCTTCCTGAAGCCGTCCGACCAACCGCTTCATATTCTGCTCATACCCCGCGATTGCTCCTGCCTGACGCTTAAGCAGTTCCTCTGACGGATTCTCCACGTAATATCCGCGGCCCACGTCATTCATCCCGAACATCAAAGCGACCACGTCCGGTTTTTTGACCAGGACATCCTCCTCAATACGCGTCATGGCAGCTCCCGCGTTATCCCCGGCAACTCCCGCGTTAATGAAAGAAATGACCGACTCCGGATACCGTGTCAAATAGTAATCGAAAATGACATAGTGAAAACGCCCGCCATGCGTAATACTGTCACCATAGAAACAGACCGTCTGTCCGTCCCTGAACACTTCCGCGCTCACCACGGTGCTGAAACCAAAGGCCAGAAGCGCGAAAAAAGAAAAAATAAAGCGTTTCATGGAAATTAACTTCCTTTCCTATTTAAATTTTATTTCAGAACATGAATAATATGTTTTCCACTTAAGCCCGCGGACAACCGATCGTCAGTCACTGGATAAAAGGGAGTTTTTGTCGTTCCCGGTAAGTCTCCGGTATTCCTCAAAAGTCACACCTTCTTTCGGCTGTCCTCCCCAATAGAAAAGTCTGGCAGCGGCAGGATCCGTTTCCGGTTGAACATACTGATTTTTGTCCACCTTGAACTCCCCTATTCGCGAATGATGGAACCAGATCATTTTATCCCGCGTTCGCCCCAAGTAATTGTTTTGGTAGAGAATCTTCTCAACCTTCGCGTTAAATCCGTAAGCCAGGAAATGCGTTGCCCGTTTATCCGGACGCTGGGCATGGCTCCAGCCGTAACCGGAATCGCGAAAATCATTTCCCTCAACTACCAGCGACTTCACTGTCATTTCCGGATTCGAAAACCAGATTTCGTAGCATTGCTCGCATTTCTCGCAGCGGTTTCCACGCCAGACCATCTCCTTTAACTCTCCCGCTCCTGGTCCCTGATTAGTCATTGCCGTATCGTAAATCTGGAAAAAGTAATTATTCTCAATCAGAAGCTCCTCGTTTCCTTCCCAGAATTCAATCCCGTTTCCGTACCGGGTTGGAATTGGTCCCCGAGTATAGAGCCAGCTTCCGCCAATCCACAGAAAATCATTTTCCCGCACGACGCAATGTCGGCAGTCTGGTCCGCCGCGTAATCCATGTCCTCCGGAGTAGGCAAATGTCAATCCCTCAACAACAATATGCTCCCGATTCGCCAGATTAAAGAGATTTCCCCGGCAAGCCGCTTCCATCATGGAGTAAACTTCCGCCGGATTTTTCTCGGACCTGAAGTAAAGCCGATTTGTTTCCAAATCGTGAAAATAGTCCCCCTCATCCTGAAGCGTCTCAATACTCCATCGTTTCCACGCGCAGATTTTCTCGTTAAAACCTTTTTTGCTCATGATGATATTTCCGACATCATGAAAAAAGCCAACCGACTCAATCTGAACCAATTCCGCCCCAAGCGGGATCAGGATCAGGGTACTTCCTTCAGGAAGAATTGGCCCGCAAAAAAAGGAGATGCGCCCATCCTTTACCGTCTCGATATTTCTTGTTTTGAAAACCGCCTCAAATTCCGTCCACTCCGGTCCAGGTTTAACCAAACTCCGCGCCACACTTCCGTACTGTCCCCAAGGCTTCGCCGCTTGAATGAGATTAAGCGATTTCATGATTCGGGCAGCCTGCTCCTTATCCAGAAGATTCTTCCCGTCCTTTTCAAGACGCATCAGAAATCGAAATCTGAAAGCACTCTCCGCGGGAATCGTGAAAGAAGAGTAATTCAGCTGAATGTCGCAATTACGCTCTGTCGGTTTCAGGCAATCAATCGAGTAAACGTTTCTTCCTTCTGAATCCTTTTCAGCGCGCCATTTGGTTTTCGCAGCGTTTTCCGAGTAGCAGGTCCAGTTTCCATTGGCGAATGCCTCATATTCTCCGCAAGTAATTACCTTGTCCTCCGCGGAAACCCAGATTCCGGGGCTGAACAGTTCCCAATTCTCCGAACGTGCCATGTCCACACTGCCCCAAAACTGCGGTTTTTCCCCTTCGCCATACCGCGTATAGGTAATTGGCCGCCCTTCTTCTCCGCTCACCCGGCACGTGATGCCTCCGCGCCAGATCTGACCGGAACGAAACGCAATCGTGTCCCCGGGACTAAAATCCTGTCTATTCACATTCCGAAGCGTTTTCCACGCCGCCTCTGGAGTCGTTCCAGACGCGCTGTCCGAACCACTCACATTATCCACAAAATACTTTTCTCCATAAGCGGGTATGACGCAAAAGGCAAGAAGCGCAAGAACAAAAGATACGATTCGTTTCATTGGCTGGTTCCTTGACTAAACAAAGATTACGGAAAGGAAATTACTTTTTATTCAGTATAGCAAATTTCAAACCCAAAGAAAAGGGGGGAGGCAAGCAGAGTAAAATTCTCAGGCTTCCGGAAGAAGATTTTCGAGCGTAACGCAAAATGTCGTCTGTGCCGCCGTCTCATCCAGCGTCACGTCGCCGCCATGCATTTGAGCGATGATTCGGGCTTTCGTCAGACCAAACCCGAGACCGCGCCCCGATTGATAAGAAGAAAAATAGGGATCAAAAATAAAGGGGCGAATCTCTTTCGAAATTCCAGGCCCGCTATCCATTACGCGAATTTCCAAAAGAGTGCTTTCAGGAATCATCCGCCACGTGAGATGAATTGTTCCTGGACCTCCCAGAGCACGAAGAGAATTCCGGATTAACGCCCGAAAAAGAACCATCATCTGCGTTTCATCCGCATGAAGAAAACCGGGGAAGTTCAGGCCGGGAACTCCTGCCTGAAACACGTCCCCCAACGCTTCCGCCTTCCACTCTACGCCCTGCTCAAGAAACTGAACCGCGTAACTCTCACGCAGCTTCTCCAGAAACTCGCCGAATGAAAATGTTTTCTTCCTCGGCAGAGGCGGACGCGCCACAAGACGAAGATCCGCGATCATATCCTGCGCCCGCTTTACCTGAGTAAGAATTACCGCGAGATCAGAACGTTTCACTGGATCCTGTTCCTCACGAAGCATCAACTGAACCCGCCCGCTGATTGCCGCGAGCGGATTGTTTAGGTCATGCCCCGCCCCTGCGGAAAATTCCGCGAGAAGTTCAGGCGACAGAGAATGATATTCTGATTGTTCCGGCATTGAAAAAAACAAAAAACAGGTAACGAAACACCTGAAACCAACAAACTCTAAATCTTACTCAAAATGATTTCTCCCCAAACTCTCCTGAAGAGCCGTTAGGAGAAACCACCCGCCCCAATCCTCATAAAAAATCGTTACGGGAAAATTCCAGAAAACCACTCATGAAAGCCGTCTCAAAATCCATTTCCAAAACAATTTTCCACATTCCTGGATGGCATAAAATAAAAAAGGAGTCGGAACCCGGAACTCCAACTCCATGGGAAGGCTCAGACGTTTAACGGCTGGCTTCCATTTCGAGAAGTGCGCAAATGCGCTTCAAAAGCATATCCACGTCAAATGGTTTACGAAGGAAATCATCCGCGCCGTTTTCAAGCAGATCATTGATTCGATTTTCCTCTACCATTCCGGAAATGCAGATAATACGGACATCATCCATCGTTTTGTCACTGCGAACACGCTGGCAAACTTCCTTGCCGTTAATATCCGGAAGCATCACATCCAGAACAATAAGATCCGGATGATATTCCTTAACCATCATACCGGCATCAAATCCATTATTGGCGGAACGCACTTCAAATCTCCCGTCACGCTCAAGCATATCCTGAATCAGAGAAACGATCTCCACGTCATCATCGACAAGCAGAACTTTGCGCAACTGACTTTCCAAAGCGTCTGTCGGGATATTGTTCTCGCGCATGAAAATGAAAAGCTGCTCGCGCGGAATACGGCGAAAGCGGCTTCCGGGAACTCGAAATCCTTTCAACTGTCCCGTGTCAAAACAACGAATAATCGTTTGCTGACTCACCTTGCAGATTTTCGCTGCTTCGCCAGTCGTATACACAGTCTTCATGACGGCCATTATTTTTTCCTTCCTAATACCGTAATGTTACCAACTTCAAACTTTATTTTCAGAGAATTCCAGCCAAGCCGGCATCTGTCTTTTTTCTGATACCACCGATTATACCCATTTTACCATTACTGTCAACCCCAATTTTTGCATTTTATCAAAATTTGTCAAAATTGCTAAAATGTGAAGAATATTTCGTTAAATAAAGGGTAGAAAAGAAGTAAAGATGATAAAAATGGGGAATACTCTAACTCAAAATTTAAAAATTTTCCAAAATTTTCCAAAATTAAAAGATTTCCATATTTTAAAAATCCTCTCGAAACACTCAGAATTTATTCCCGCGTGAAATCAAAGAATCCTTCCGTAAAATCGCGCGATTCACCAAAAACGAGGACACTCGGTGATCTTTAGGTCACTATTCCGATAACGCGAGGCGTGAATTCGCTGAATCCTGACGTTTCATCGGGAATCTTTCTCCGCGTATCCGGTTTTCAGAAGTGATTTTCGAAGGATTGGAGCTTCTCCGCGATCTCCGCGCAAAGTCGGCACGCACTTGATGAATGACCTAAAAAGAAAGCCTCTTAACTCCAAAAGAAACCACGGAGCGGCAGGATAAAAACTGCTTTTCCGCGGTTTCGCTTTAAACGCATTTTATTGCGGAGGGAAACTCAGACTTCCGGGATCTCGTAGCCTTTACGCTGTTCGCGGGCAAAGAAGGACGCGGCCTGTTCGTCGCCGACGATCTTCTCGTTGACCGAGTCCCACTGGATCTCGCGTCCAAGACGTGCTGCAATGCCGCTTAAATGGCAGAGATGCGCGCACTGCACGTGGGAGGCGACGTCGCAGATCGGCGTACCGCCTTCACGGATGCACTTGATCCAGTTGACTTTACTTTCCCAGTATGCCAGATCCTGACCTCCGTAACCGAGCGGATTGGAAGAGAATTCCTTCCCGTTGTTCAGCGCAAGGTAGTCTTCCGGCTTGAAGGCGTCTTTAATTCCTTCTTCGATCAGTTTTCCTTTCACGCGGCCGCGGCTGACGTGGATCCTGCCTTTGGTTCCTTCGAAGAGGATGCCGTTTCCGTCCTGCGAGTGCGAGCAGACGTTCATGACCATGCCGTCGTCGAATTTATGGTAGATATTGAACTGTGTTGCGGTATTGAACTGATTATCCACAGCCGCGTAACCGTCTTTGTACGGAACCGGATGTTTTGCGTCGGTACCATCGATGGAAACGGGACCGGTGCCGATCGTCTGGCGGTTCAGCGCCCAAAGCGCGATGTCGATATGATGTGCGCCCCAGTCGGTGAATTTACCGCCGGAGTACTCGTACCACCATCGGAACTGGAAATGCCCGCGGCTGTGCGCAGGACGCGGAGACGTGCGGTACTCCCAGCCGGCGGCGGGAACGTAGGCGTCCGCGATGTAGTCCACTTTCGGAGCCTGACCGAGCCACATGTCCCAGTTCAGCGAGGCGGGGACTTCTGCTTTCGGAATCGCGGGAGATGTGGGACCTCCGCCGATGTCGACCGTCACTTTTTCGATCTTGCCGAGGTATCCGCCGCGGACGATCAGTGCCGCGAGCTGGAACTGATTCTGGAAGCATCGCTGCATCGTGCCGACCTGGAAGACTTTTCCATATTTTTCGGCAGCCTTGCGGATGATGAGGTCTTCTTCGAGCGTGAGGGTGAGCGGTTTCTCACAGAAAACGTGCTTGCCGGCCTGAAGTGCTTCGACGGCGATCTTGGTGTGCCAGTGGTCCGGCGTCGCGATCATGACGCAGTCGATGTCCTTGCGTTCCAGCACTTTCCGGTAGTCCGTGTACGTGTCCGGGACGATGACTTCATCTCCTTTTTTTCGGCCGAAACCGCATTTCAGAACGGAGGCGAGTCCGTAGTCT
>JAFQUP010000097.1 GCA_017408405.1 Thermoguttaceae bacterium | reverse complement strand
TCTCTACAAAGGGCGGAAAATGAAGGATCTGAAACCGGGAACGGTGAAGGAACTCCTCATTTACGAAACGCTTCCGAAGCCGATCCACTATTCCGGAGGGATGGAGCAGATCTCCTCTTTCGGAACGTTTACGATCGAGCGCCTCTACGGCCGCGTTCCGGTGTCGGAGGACGGGCGTGCGTACTTCAATCTGCCGGCGTGCCGACCGTTTCTTTTTGTCGCGATCGACGAAAAAGGACACTGCGTGAAGCGGATGCACTCTTTCACGTCCGTCATGCCGGGCGAAAATACCGTCTGCATCGGCTGCCATGAAGAGCGGACGGAGACGCCGGGCGCGGACGAACGGGAACGCATTTCCGAGATCATGCGCACGCCGCCTGTTTTCCCGGAAAAAATCGCGGGCGTGCCGGATATTTTCAGTTTTCCTCGCGACATTCAGCCGATCCTGGACAAGCATTGTGTCGAGTGCCATAATCCGGACCGTGAAGAGGGAGGATTTAACTGCTCGGGGCATTGGAATCCGCTCTATACGTTCAGCTACCATCATATGTCGTGGAGGAAAATGTTCGGCGACAATCGGAACCGTCCGAAGAGCAATTTCGATCCGTACGAGATCGGAACGGGAAACAGCGAGCTTTTGCGTCTGATCGAGAGCGGCCATCAGGGAGTGAAGATGCCGGAAAACGAGCAGCAGATCATCCGTCTGTGGCTTGACGCGGGCGCGAACTATGCGGGAACTTACGCGGCGAATGCGTCCGGCGGTCTCGGCTACTACATGCAGAACACGAATGTGCGGAACGACAAAGACTGGCCGGAAACGAAGGCGATGGATGAAGCGATCACGCGCCGGTGCGATCCGTGCCATTGCCCGACGGCGGAAGACCGCAAGATCGGGCGGTACAATCTGTACACGGACTACAAAGTGGACCATTTTCCGAAGAATCAGAAGAATCTTTTCGTGGCGCACACGCTCACGGAGGATAATGGGCGGTTCAACCGTCACGTCATTTTCGATCTTTCCTATCCGGAAAAGTCGAAAGCCGTTCGCGGTCCGCTCTCGAAGTCGGCAGGCGGGCTGGGAACGTGCGAGGCGAAGTCGGGAAAAGTCGTTTTTGCCGACACGAACGACCCGGATTACCAGACGATTCTGGCGGGGATCGAGCGCGGACGCCGGTATATTCTGGAGGAGGACAATCGGTTCAGTATGGTGGACCCCAGCCCGAACAATGGGGCGGATTGCCCGCAGAAATTCGTTCCGCGCTGGGCATACCTCCGCGAGATGATCCGATACGGCATCCTGCCGCCGGATGCCGATCCGAACGCTTCCTACGACCCGTACGAACTGGATCGGAAGTACTTTGAGCTTCTTTGGTACAAACCGAAAAAGTGACCTTTCGTGATTTGGGAATTCGTTTTCAGAAACAGAGGCATTCGGAATTGATTTTATCGCTGAGTGTCTCTGTTTGGGGGTAGAGATTCCGCGTTTTTAAAGGAATCTGAAAAAGAAACCGCGGAAGTGCTTGCGGTAAAAATTTTTTATGGTATAATTGACAGGAACCGGTATGTGAAATAGGGTACTGGAATTTTTTTGGATAGTTCTTGTCCCGCGTTTGGCGTTCCGGAAAGTCAATCGTATGTTTTCAAATTTTAATCTGTTCAGAAAAATCACTTGAGAGGATTTTTAAAATGAGAGACGAAACAAAATGTCTTCATTCCGGCTACACTCCGAAAAATACCGAGCCGCGAGTCGTTCCGATCGTTCAGAGCACCACTTATGTTTACGATTCGACGCGTGAAGTGGCGGCTGTGTTTGATGATCCGACGAAAAGTCTGATTTACTCTCGTTTTGCGAATCCGACCGTGATGGCAGTAGAGGAAAAAATAGCTGAGCTTGAAGGTGGTCTCGCCGCGATGTGCACGACTTCGGGACAGGCAGCTTCCCTGCTTTCGATTTTGAATTTGTGCCGGGCTGGCGACAGTTTCATTTCCACGCCCCAAATTTATGGCGGAACGATTAATCTTTTTGCCTTTACGCTGAAAAAATATGGCATTGAATGCATTTTTGTCGATCAGAACGCCGACGAGGAGACCATTCGCAAAGCCTTCAAACCGAATACGAAGCTCGTTTTTGGGGAAACTCTGGCTAATCCGGCGTTGACTGTTTTCGATATCGAAAAATTTGCGCGGATCGCTCATGAGCATCATGTTCCGTTGATTATCGACAATACCTTCGCGACGCCAGTACTCTGCAAACCTTTTGAGTTTGGCGCGGATATTGTTGTTCATTCGACGACGAAGTATATGGACGGGCACGCGGTTCAGGGCGGCGGCGTTATCGTTGACAGCGGCAATTTTGATTGGGCTTCCGGTGATTTTCCGGAATTGACGGAACCTGATGAATCGTATCATGGAATCATCTATACTCAGACGTATGGTAAAGCGGCTTACATTTTGAAAGCCCGAATGCAGCTGATGCGTGATTTTGGCTGCTATCCGGCCGCGCATTCCGCTTTCCTGCTTAATCTTGGTCTTGAGACTTTGGCTGTCCGAATGCCGCGATACTGCGAAAACGCGATGAAAGTAGCGAGATTTCTGCAGGATTCGGATAAAATTGAATCGGTGAAATATCCGGGATTGGAAACGGATCCGGACTACGAGCTGGCGAAAAAGTATTTGCCGAAAGGCTGCTCCGGAGTCATTTCATTCGTGGTCAAAGGCGGCCGTGACAACGCGGAGAAGTTCATGGATTCGCTTAAATTGGCCTCCAATGAGGTTCACGTTGCCGATATTCGCACGTGTGTTCTTCATCCGGCAAGTGAAACGCACCGTCAGCTTACGGACGAGCAGCTCGTCGCCGCCGGCATTAATCCGGGAATGGTTCGTTTTTCCGTTGGTCTGGAAAATGTCGAAGACATTCTCGAAGACGTGAAAAACGCGCTGGATAATATTCAATAGTGAGTTAGCCGTCAGCAATGAATAATGGGAGTTTGGAAAGAAATCGGCCTGTTATTCATTGCTGATGAAGAATATGTTATTCTTTGATTCTTGATTTTTTGTTCTTTCTTCGCGATATTGAGGCTCCCGAATGAGTATCCGATTTTTTTCTCAATTTTATTTTCTGTTTCTGATTGTCCAGATTTTGGTTTTTGGGACAGGAACGGTTTGGTTTTCCACGGCGGCTTTCGCGGAGGAAAAGATTCTTTATTCCTGGGATTTTAATACTCCCGGAGACATGGAAGGCTGGCGTTTGGGCGGAGGCATTGGGAATCTTGAAGTTAAGGATGGGGTTTTGAGCGGTACTTACGCTGGTCGGGATCCGATTCTTTTTTTTCCGCCTGTTGAGTTTGATACCCGGCCGGGGCTGATTATTGAGATTCGCATGAAGGCGGATTTTGAGACGCGGGGAGAATTATTTTACTCTAATACGAAAGAAGGCCCTTTTGGAGGTTTCTCCGGCTCCAAAATGAAAACGTGGCCGATTGAAGGTGATGGAGAGTTTCATACGGTACGTTTCATGCCCGGCTGGCTTAAGGAAGAGAAAATCATTCAGCTTCGATTGGATCCTGGTACCGGTAAAGAAGCGCTTTTGGGGAAATCCGGATTCGCGATTGATTCGGTGAAAATCATTGATTTGAACTACGTGTCAATTCCGTTCTCCAGGCCGGTTTGGAATTTCGCGGAAGATGATGCTGATTCTGAAGTATGGTCGGCACCTGGTTCTGACGTTAAAAAGAGTTCAAAGGGTTGGGTAATTGATTTTTCTCCAGAAAATCAGGATGGGGTGAAATCGCCCCGTCTTAAAGCAGGTCCAATGCGTCTTGAAAATGGAGAATTTCTTTGTTGGTGCTCGATAGAGATGGCCGTTTCGAAAGGAATGGCTGCCCGGCTCATTCTTTCCAATGATTCCGTCGCAGTTCCACTGGAGATTCCAATCGCGATTCAGCCGGATGGAAAGATGAGAGTCCATAATATTCTGATTTCCAGCAGTCACCTGAATCCGCGAGAGGTCTTTTACGCTGAATTGGAATTAAGCAATTCTCCGGAGTCAGAGGTTGTCGTGAAATCAATTCGTTTCAGTACGGATCCTCACGGGCCGGCGCAGCTGAATTTTCGTGAAGGGGGCGGTTTAACGGATGCCTTTAATCGGGCAGGACGAGTACTTCCCTTTGAATTTTATCTTTCAAATGCAGGCGGTCAAACGGCGGAAGAGCTGAAAATTGAAAGTCTTGAACTTCCGCCAGGAGTTTCATTGGTTAGTGACCTTTCGAAAGCGCTTCCCGCCGCGGAGCTTGAGCCATTTGTTTCCGTAAAATGCGCGTTTTCCTTGCGCGCGGAAAAGGCGGTGTCTGGAAAAGCGGTCGTGAAGATTACGGGAAGAAACGGTAATCTTAAAGATGGAGAAAAAGGAGCGGAACTTAGTGAAATCCATGAATTTCCGATAGAGATCCTTCCCTCTCTGAATCTTCCCAAAGCGGATTATGTTCCTGAACCAAAACCGCTCAAAAGTGAATATGAAATTGGCGCGCTTTATTTTCCTGGTTGGGGAAAACCGGAATCATGGGAACGAATTTTCCCGGTTGCTCCCATACGTAAACCGGTTCTCGGCTGGTACGACGAGGCAAATCCGGAGTGCATTGATTGGCAAATTAAGTGGGCAGTTGAGAACGGTATTCAGTATTTTCTTGTTGACTGGTACTGGAATCGCGGAAGTCAGCACCTTGACCACTGGGTGAAGGGATTTCAGAAAGCTCGGTATCGTTCGTATCTGAAATGGGCCATGATGTGGGCAAACCATAACGGACCGGGAAGCCACAGCGAGGAAGATCAGGCTGCCGTCACGAAATTTTGGATAGAAAACTATTTTAATACTCCAGAATACTATCGGATTGATGACCGGCCTGTCGTGATGATTTGGAGTCCGGAGGGCATGGATCGTGACATACGGGAGATTTATCGGGCAAAAGGAGTGGAGCTGAAAAAGGGTGAAGGAGTTAAGAAATTGCTTGATTTGAGCCAGAAAATGGCGAGGGAAGCGGGTTTTAACGGGATTTATTTCATTTCGATGAAGTGGCCGGAAGCCTCTGCTGAACCGGAAAGTGTTCAGTGGCTCGCAGACGCGGGATTTGAAATGACGTCGCTTTACCACTATATGCATCATGGAGACAAGGCTCCAAATCCGAAGTATTTCAGCTTTGATTATTGCGTGGAATCGATTCTTCCATACTGGGAAGCACGTCAGGAAACGGGAATTCTTCCTTTTCTGCCGAATCTTTCTACCGGTTGGGATTCGAGACCATGGCATGGTTTACGCCAGACTGTGATTTACGGCCGCACGCCTGAAAAATTTCGTAAAATTTGTGAAAAATGCCTTGAATTTACGAAAAAATCGGGTCAAAGAAACATTATTCTCGCGCCTTTGAATGAATGGGGAGAAGGTTCATACGCGGAACCGAACAAGGAGTTTGGTTTCGGAATGTACGAGGCTCTGCGTGAAACATTCTGTGAAAAACCGGCGGAAGGCTGGCCGTTGAATTACTCGCCAGCGGATGTCGGGTTGGGACCATATGATTTTTCGTTCCGAAAACCGGAGTTAAACGTTGCCGTGAACTCTACTTTTGATGAACCTGTCTCTGAGGAAAAACCGCAGGTCTGGTCCGCAATGATGGGAATCACGGCTCCAGAAATAATCGAAGGAAAATTGACATTTACTACGACACATTGGGATTCCGCCATTCAGGCACGGCTTAATAATTTGATGGCGTCGCGTTATTCCCGTCTGGTTGTCCGAATGCGCGTTACGTATTTGGACGGCAAACCGGATCGTGTTGAGGAAGCGCAGTTTTTCTGGGGAACCGTTTTCGCACCGATCTCTGAAAGTTCCAGCCTGCGTCAACGGCTTATTCCGGATGGCGATTTTCATGAGTACGTTTTTCCTCTTTCCGAATCCCGATTCTGGCAGGGAAAAGTCGAGGCGCTTCGCTTTGACCCGTGCTCAACAAAGAACGCCAAAGTAGAAATTGATTTTATTCGATTTGAGAAGTAGTTGACGTTTCCTCGATAATTTCGTAAAAAACGTTTCTTTTTTTAGGTTCAAATCCCGCGCGGCGAATCGCGTCGCGCATTTCTTTTTCTGTCGTGTGGAAGACTGTTCCGCATGAAGCAACGACATTTTCTTCAATCATCAGACTCCCCATGTCATTTGCGCCGAAAGCAAGCGCCAGTTGTCCGATTTTCATTCCCTGCGTGACCCAACTCGCCTGAATATTGGGGATATTGTCCAGGAAAAGGCGGGCAATGGCAAGAGTCTTGAGGTATTCAAAAGAACCGACTTTCTGAAGTCTGAAATTTTGAAACGGCTGGTAAGTCCATGAAATGAAAGCCGTGAAACCGTGTGTTTCATCCTGAAGATTGCGAATTCTTTCAAGATGAGCGACACGATGTTCCAGCGATTCCACGTGACCGAACATCATGGTCGCGGTGGAGAAACCGCCCATTTCATGCCATAACCGCATGACCTGAAGCCATTCCCTGGTCGGAATTTTTTTAGGACTGATTTTCATCCGGACTTCATCGTCCAGAATTTCAGCGCCGCCTCCAGGAATCGTTCGCAGCCCGACGTTTCGGAGACGTTTCATGACTTCTTCCATTGAGATTTTTTCAAGGCGTGCCAGGTACCAGATTTCAGTCGCGCTTAAACCGTGAATATTGAGCGAAGGAAAACGGCTGCGAATGGCTTCAAATAATTCTTCGAACCACTCAAGACGTAAATTGGGATTCAACCCGCCCTGGAGAAGAATCTGATTTCCTCCCAGCGCAATGGTTTCTTCAATTTTCTGAAACATTTCATCGCGAGAAATGACATATCCAGCCGGATCTTTATCGTCACAGGAAAAACCGCAGAAACGGCAGCGGCATTCGCAAATATTTGAGTAATTAATGTTTCGATCGACATTGAACGTACGGTAATTTTCCGGATGAAGTCTTCTGGTGACCGCATCCGCGGTTCTTCCGAGAAGAGCGAGGTCAGAGCATTGAAACAGCTCCAAAGCCTCTTTGGAAGTCAGACGATGAGTTCCTTTCGCTACGTCAGGAAGAAGTTTTTTTAGTTTCGTGTTCATTTATTTGATTGGAATTCTGTTTCTTGAAATAAAAATTCGTTTACCGAAGGACATTAACGGAAGTGCTTCACATCCTGGACATCTTCAATATTTTTGATTTTTTTGATAATGGCTTCCCGTTCCTTCTCCATTGCGCGTGCGCGGCCGCATGAACACATCATTTTTCGTCGTCCGATCAGGTGGGAAAATCCGATCGCGAAAAAGAAAAACAGAAATAACAGGATGGAAATCCCTAAAGTGACTAAGACAGCTGTCATGGAAGATCCTTTCCAAAGTAAAGTAAGTCGTAAATTTTGGGTAATTTAGACAATTAAATTTTTATCGTTCATTCTTTAAGTATGGATTTTTGGTAATTGGAAATCCCATACTTAATGATTTGATTTCTTGACCTTCCTGAATCAGGAAGAGGACAGGTATTTTTTCCATTTCGGCTATTTTTTTTCCTTCTTCTGGACCAAGTACCATGAACGCGGTTGCCCAGGCATCTGCCGTCATGCAGTCGGCGGCAATGACAGAGACAGAAACGAGAGAGTGTTCCACAGGTTTCCCAGTGCGCGGATCAATGATATGGGATCTGCGTTTGTCCCCTTCCATCTTGAAATTTCGGTAATCGCCTGAAGTGGCTAGCGACTGACCGGAAAGTTCTGTCGTGCCGAATAAAAGATTTGAGTTTGGAATTGGCAGCTCAATTCCCAAACGCCATGGTTTTTTTAGATGGTTTGTTCCTGAAGTACGTACTTCACCGCCGACTTCAACCATGAAATTTTTGATTCCCATATTTTCCAATGCCTCTACCGCACAGTCCACGCCGTATCCTTTGGCAATACTGGACAAATCAATTTTTAATCCCATTTTTTTGCGAGACAGACAGACTGAATTTGAATTTTGTGATGGAATTAACTCCAATGCCTGAAAACCTGTTTGTGATTTGGCTTTTGCGATTGCTTCCTCATTGGGGATCGCCGGCATTTCCGGATTATCCCTGGTAGGGCCGAATTTCCAGAGATCAACGAGCGGTCCGATCGTCACATCATACGCGCCGCTGGTTTTTTGAGAGATTTCCAGAGCTTTTTTCATGACCAGTGCCATTTCAGGTGAAAGCTCAAAATCTTCTTCAATCGTTTCCTGGGCGTTGATTCGTGAAAGTTCAGTAAATTCTTTCCAAGTGGACATTCTGAAATCCACAGCCTTCAGAGCATCTTCGAGAACGGTTTGAATTGCTTGTGCTTTTTCTTCAGAGATCGGATTCTTTCCGTCGGAGATAACGCTCACGTGCCAGGTGGTTCCCATTGATTCACCTTCAAAACGCAGCAATTTCGGCGCGAGGGCGGAGCATGTTCCGCCAACCAGAATGAGGATTCCGGTTAAGAGCAGAAAAAAAATCAAAAGGCAAATTCGGATTTTCATGAGTGTCCCTGAATATTAAAATAACTTGAAAAAAGAAAAGGTTACGGAGCGGCAATCAAAGGCAAACTAACGCATTTTTCCTCCGGAGAGCCAAATTCTCAGAGGAGTAAGTATTGGGCAGTATGTGAAAGTACTCAAAACACGATAAAAAAAGGAGGGAATGAAGACAACGCGGTGCCATGACTCGCGCTGTGCCGCACGAATGGATTTGAGCACGACTTTTTGCGGTTTATCCCACATGAAATTCGGAATATTGTCGTAAAGTTCTGAACTGGTTTTCATAGTTTCGGAGGAATGAAATCCAGTTCGGACGAATCCTGGGCAGAGAGCCTGAACGAGAACGCCCGTCTTGCGGCAGTCCGCCTGAAGAGATTTGGAGAACGCGACAAGAAACGCTTTTGTCGCGGTATAGTCCACAGCTCCCTCCGAAGCGAGCCATGCCGCGACGGAAGCGATATTGATGATAAATCCGCGTCCATTCACATTCATCGGGATGAGAGCCGCGCGGCATAAACGCATTGGCGCAATCGTGTGGAGCGTAAGCATTTGGGTCTCAATATCTGGTGACACATGGGGAAAAATCGCGCTTCCAGACCCGAATCCTGCCGCGTTCACCAGCCAGAGAAGTGAGTCAGAATCCTGGATTTTTTTCTCAAGTAATTCGATATTTTCCAGTTTGGAGAGATCCAGGGGCATCGTTTCAACAGAAACGGAGTGGGCTTTTTCCAGTTCGTCTTTCAGGGCATCCAAAACGTATCCGCGCCGCGCGATCAGTAAAAGATCATTTCCCATGGCTGCCAGTTGACGCGCGAATTCCTTGCCCATCCCATCGGAAGCACCAGTTACGACGGCTAAAGGTCTGTTTGACATGAATTTTCTCCAGTATCCAGTAATTCTGAAAAGTAAAAGTACTTTCCGTTTATTTTAAATCAAATTGTGGAGATGTCAAGGGCTTGAAGAAAATAATCAGAAAAAAGATATGAATGGAAAATTTTCGCCCTGATTCAATTTATGAAATTGGTAATATTAACTACCTGCGCGCCGCAGTTGGTTTAAAAGCCCCTGGATTTCCTGGTGAACCGGATCCGTTTGACGAATGATTAAAGTTCCGTTTGGGAGCCAGAACTGAATTTGGCCGTTTCCTCCATTCGTTTCCCAAGTGTCAGGATGAATCGTTTCCTGAATGATATTAACCAGGTTTTCACCTGATTCTTGGACTTTTTGATTCCGAGCGGTATTGGATTTTGAGCCGGGATCAGGCATTAGTGCGTTTGGCACTTGTCCCAGTTCCGTTTTTTTTAATTGTTTAACGCTTTGGGGCTTTTGGCTTTCCGGAGTTATTTCTTTAAGTATCAGTACCGAAATCTGGTCAAGTTTCCGGCGAATATTTCGCAGGAGATTTTCTTTTGCGGATGGAGTGAAAGATGAGTCTTTTTCCAACGCTTGGTAAAGGGCGAGTAATTCTGCCGCCGCGCTTTGAGTATCGGAAGATTCGACTGTTTTCCAACGTTTCATCGCGCGGTGGATGGCCTTTTGGAGATCTTTTCCAGTTAAGGAAATTTCAGAAATGAAAATTCCAAAAGAATCTTTCCGCGTGGACTGGCGAGAATGATTTTCCTCCGCGGAACTGGAGGTTGGAATAAAAAAAATCAGGGAAAAAGTCGGGAGAAACGCGCATAGTGTTTTCCACGCGGCCGAACGAAAAAATGAAAGCATGAGCGATTCTCCTTTGGGGAATTTTCGAAATTTCAGGAAAGTTGATTTTATTTTTCAGGCGTAATTTTTAAGACGAGTACCGATTCGGGAGCAAGCTCAAATGAACCGGTGAGGATTTCCGCTTTTCCCTTAAGTTCCGGCTCGAAATGAGTGATTTCGGCGGCAATGGTTTCCTTTTCCGGATTAAACAGGGTCAGGAAATAATGACCGTTTTGAGGATTTCCAAAACGTTCAATGAGCAGGCGCGAATCATTGACCTTGACCCCGGTGAGAGGTTCCCAGCCGGCTTCTCCTACCATTCGGCAGATCGGGAGGTATTTTTTGAAAAGCGGTCGATCCCGCTCGTAAAGTTCGGGATTCTTAAAATAGTGTTTTGTGGAAGCATCCGCGCTGAAGTAACTTGGAAACATACCGAAAGCCAGTGCTCTCTGCATGAATTTTTCACTCAGTTCATACGGGAAGAGGGTAAAATCGGTATTCTGCAGGAAGCAGAATGGTTTACCCGCGCAAATCATTCGGCGATATTGGAGTTCCTCGATTGACATTGGCTTCCATTTGCCGTTCCAGTTCCAATTTGATTCGGTTCCCATGACATCCAGTAGAGGAGCAAGCCAGAAAATGTGACTGGGAGTGGAGTTGGCCATCATGAGTTTACCGGCAGCGTGAACATCCCGTTCAATACCGCGTACGTATTCAAATGTGGTCAGACCGCGGAAGATTGCTGGCGTCCTGTTCTCAAGTGAGAAAGTTAGAGGCGTTTCAGTGTGCGGCAAGTGATCTTTACGGAAATCAAGCTGGGCCGTGACGTACCCCTCCGCGGAGTCAATGTACTCGCCGTCAATTCCAGGACCTGGCATCGGGACGTTTTCGGGAATTTCGGTTTTTGGATAAACGCTTTGAACGTAAGAAACCGACCATTTATTTTTGAAATCGGAATCTCCAGGAATATTCGGGAGTCCAGAAAGACTCCAGACTATTCCGCGGCACCACGGCGTATCGAGCCATAGGCCATAGGGAGAGCCAGTTTCATCATGCATGACACTGGTGAGCCATGATTTGGCGTAGCCATTTCCTTTTTCCGCCAGTTCTTTTACTGTTTCCGCTCCGAGGGCGAGGAGTTCCTGGGACGTATTTCTTCCTGTTCGCGCGGCAAGTTCTTCGTCAGTTTCCCCCTCTTTCTTGGGAAGATCAAATTTCATCCACCATGTCATCGGCTCTGTGTACCGAAACGTAATCATTCCATTCTGGTCATCCCACGCTGGTTCATCAGTTCCTTCCTTGAAGGCGAAACCGAAATCCTCAGGATTTTTCACTTGGCTGATTGGCGCGAAAGCCATCCAGTTTCCCATTTTAGGGACACGAACGCAAAACGCTTCAGGATAAGCCGCGCAGTATGTTTTCCACGCTTGACGCATTCCGCCTTCAGTTTGAGTGAATCGGCAGGTACGAAGTTCCCACTCTGTTTTTTCCGGGATAAATCCTAAATCAAAAGCAACGCAGAGTTCATCCGTGAAAGGATTGAAGAATGTTCGGTAAACCGCGGGAAAATGCGGATTCAGGCCGAACCAGGTTTCAGATGCGTCAGAGGCGACCCCCTGGATTGGGAATCGGCTGAGCTGTTTCATTCCGGCTTGAGTGGGAAAAACGGAAGCGTAAATTTCTTTTTGGCCGGTAATGCCGTCAACCTTGTCCAGACCGTGGAACGCTCGAACGATGTTCTTCGCGGGAATGGCCGCGACGAGCGTGACGCAGCGGGAGGCTGGTTTCAGGGCACGGATTTTTAACGTATCTGAAATAAATCCGTTTTTTTCTGTTTGAGTTTCCGCGGTGACGGAAAATTGGGGAGAGGAAGACCCGAGAGCCGTTTCAAATTTTTGAATCGTAAGGTTTTCTTTTTTTTCGCAAGCGACAGGATTGAGTAAATACCAGTCGGAATTCTCCGCGGTATCCCGGAGATAAAAATGAATGGAATCATTAGGGGAGTTTTGTCTATTGTTTTGGGTAACGCTCAGGCCGTCAAAAGTAATGATTCTTTTATTTTCAGGATTGGCCTGAATGAGTTTCGGAGAACGAAATTTTACGTTTCCAATCCGATGGCGAAACAGGCAGTAGCAGGTAAGACGTTTGATTGGTTTTTCGGGACAGAAAATGGCGTGGGCGGATTCCCAGGCATTACCGTCAATGGGAGCGTTTCCCTCAAAAACGGCTTTGATTCCCCACTGCGGCGTGTCGTCATCGTAGATCGCGTCAACGTAGAGAGAGTAATCTCCTCCGGGAATTTTTTTCGGTCCAGTGAACTGACTTTCGCATGAGATGAGTATTGGACGCGGCTCTTTCTGATCGAGAGTGACGGACCAGACGGCGGCATTCATCGCCTGTTCCCAGGTAATGTCTGCGGGCAAATCCTCGGGGGTAACTTCGCATGACCAGATCGTTCCATCGGCGGAGGATTTCATTTTTCCGCGAAGATAAGGAGTAAAACGTTCCAGTTCATTTTGGCCCTGAAATGATTCGGGACGAATGAGAGAAAACGCGGGCGATTCCGTAGTCGGTGAGGTGAGTTCTTTTTCCGCGGCTGAGAGGGAACACATCAGAGAAAAAATTCCGAAAAAGAACGAAAAAAAATGAAGCGAGGAAGATAAAAAGCGCATGGCGTTCTCCAGGTCTTTGAGGGTGGAAGATTTCATTATCGAGAAACAGAATAATGGGGAAGTGAGGCGTGATGTTGCCGGAGAAAATACTTTTCAGGCAATTTACCTCAAAACTTTCCCATTATTCAAATTTTATGATTGGATGAGGGCTGAAAAATTAGATTTCCCAACCTTTTCGATATTTCGGATAATTGAATTCATCAATGGCGGAGCAGTCTGGAGATTTGATCGCTTTCCAGTCCCATCGAATGGCCTCTTTCGCTCCGACACGGTACGCGGCGTTTCCAAGGAGTCCCGCTTCCGCGATTTTCGCGCTGTAGTCGAAATTGCACGTGGCCGGTTCTCCGCCTTTAATGGCGTTGATCCATTCACGGTGGAAACCGGGAGATGCCGGGATGGATTCAGGCGGAGCCTGGTAAACGGCCTGTTTGTCAAAGAGATGGACTTCATGCCAGCCGAAATCGCAAGAAATGACGCCCTTTGTGCCGACAAAGAAGTTATTTCCCATTTTTATGCCGGGGAACTGATCACGATATTTTCTGATTTCCGGATTGAAACCGCCATGGGACCAGTAGAGTTTAACGGCTTTGCGTCCCTCGATTGCGGGGAAGTCGAAAACGACGTGCATTTCTTTTGACGTGCGTTCCGGGTCAACTTCGGGGCCGACGGCAGATACTTTTTCCGGGTAGGTGAGATCCAGTGCCCAGAAGGGGATTTCAAGGATGTGGCAGCACCAGTTGCCCGTTTCGCCTGTGCCGTAATCCCACCAAAAGCGCCATTTGTACGGGCAAAGACCATCGGAATAGGGACGGAATTTCGCGGGTCCAATCCAGGCTTCCCAGTCAAGGTTCGCGGGTATCGGTTTGGAGAAATCAAGCGGAGCCGGCATTCCGCGGTCACCTCCGACCCTGCTGAAGACGTGGGTAATTTCGCCTATTGCGCCGGATTTGACCGCTTCGATCGTGCGTCGCATGGCGGGCATGGCATGCCGCTGCATTCCGAGCTGAGTGGCCAGTTTCTTTTCACGGGCCATTTCTTCCAGAATTCGACATTCCTTCACGCAGTGCGCCATGGGCTTCTCAAGATAGAGATGCTTGTTGAGGGACATGGCAATCCATGAAGGATGAAAATGAGTATGGTCTGGCGTACTGACTGCGACTGCCTCGAATTGATTCGACATTTCGTCAAACATTTTTCGGTAATCGTAGTACTTTTTCGCGTTTGGAAATTTTTCGTAGACATTTCCCGCGCGCGCGTCGTCACAGTCGCAGAGGGCAACGACGTTTTGGGAACGCAGTCCGCCGACCTGGTGTCCACCCTGTCCGCCAATACCGATCAAGGCAACGTTGACACGTTCATTTGGGGAGTCGTCTCCAAAAGCAAGCCCGGAAATTCCCGGCAGGAAAAGTCCTGTTGCCAGTGAGGTTTTGAGCATTTCACGACGATTAAGCATAAGAAACTCCTTTTTTCGTGAGAATCATTAATTAATGAAAGCGCGAACGCGCTGGGGGGGAAGCTCATCCGTCTGATTAGGCAGGCAGGCGGATGAGCTGAGGTATTTTAGAGACGGAAGGCTGTTTTATTTTGCCGTTCTCTTTTTACGCAGGAAACCGATGCCGAAGATGCCCATGAGCATGATAGCCCAAGTTGAGGGTTCCGGTAGACTGAGATCTTTGGTAAGGGCGACTACCATTTCGCCGAATTCGTTTTCATCTTCTGAAACGGCCCAGCCGTCAAGGTCTTCCATGACGGTTTCCCAATCGACGGGAGAGCCGTCTTCCATTACGATTTCATCTGCGGTAAACAGTTCAAAGTAATCGAGATTTTCGAATTCCTCCGGAAGCAGCCAGTCAATTTTTGAACTGGAATCGAGAATGACTTTTCCGTCAATCTTGACTTTATCCGCGACACCGGGTCCTTTGACGTCCACCATGAGGAGTGAGTCGTTTGTGAGGGAGATGTCGCCGGTAAGATTGAGGGGCTGCCCGATACGGAGCTGACCGCTGGCGACGTTTACGTTGCCGACAATATTCCCGTTGATCGCGCTGACTGTACTTCTTCCGCCGGTGACGTTGATCGTGCCGTGAGTGAAGGATTTTCCTTCCGCGACATTGAGCGCACCGCCTTTGAGAGTGAGCGCGCCGGAGATTTTCTGGTTATTTTCGGAGATGAGAAGCGTTCCGCCTTCAACGGTCATGGCCGCGGCGGAGACCTGATTCGCGGCGCGTTTCAGTTCGAGAGTACCTTCACGCACTGTGATATTCGCTTTGTTGTTATAGTTAATGTTCTGGACCTGATTGTCGCTGGTAAAGGACCAGGTCCCGTCACCGACTTTGATAACGTGAAGCGTTTGCGGGTCGTTGTTGTATTGTCCGAGATACCCGCTGAACGAGCTGTCATTTCCGAGCGCACCGACTTCCAGGTTGATAGTGCCGGACATTGTGTCGGTATTTCCAATGCGGACGTAACCATTTCCGGTGAGGTCCCCCATTTTGACAGTTTTGTCGATGAGTTCCCAAGAATTAAAAAGGACACCGGAGTCTTTGGTCATGTTTGTTTCCCAAACCGCCAATTCACTTCCAAGAGCTGTACCGCTCTGGAAAGAGAACCAACGGTCGCCCTCAACTTTTACGGTACCGCGGAAAGTACTCATGTCGCCCATGAGGTTGAGGAAGTTGGAACGTGGTCCTTCGTTCAGGTAAATGATGGAGTTGAAATTATTTACGGATTTGATTCCGTCAATGAAAATGTTATTATCCTGGGTGCTGAACCTGATTTCAACACTGTCATTCGCATTTCCATCCAAGGTAAAGACACTGTGGTCCGCTTTTTTAATATTCGCGATCAGTCTGGCTTTACCGGAGTTTTTAAAGGCCGCGCCCTCGTTCGTGACGTGAACGTTTGTATATTGAAGAGGGCGTTCTCCCGCGTTGAAGAGGGTACCGCTAAGGGTAATAAGATTACCAGGCTTAATCAGGCTGTTTATATCACCTGATCTGTCGTATCCGTAGAAAGCCCCTTTGTCGACAATGATTTTTGAGGTGTTATTAATATGTCCGTCATTTTTCCCGCCGATTTGAAGTGTCGCGGTATCCTTGACATGGAATGTTCCTTGGAAGGCATTTGTTTTTCCTGCCAGGACGAGTTTTCCATTGCCGGTAACGCTTAATGTCGCGTTTGAATTACCGGTAAGTTCCGTAGCGATGGCGAAGTTTGTTGGGGTGTTAACGGTACTGTCGGAAAGGATTTCAAATTTATTATAGAGCCAGATACCTGAATCCATTTCCTCAAAACGCCCGCCGTCAAGGACGATTTTCGTTTTTCCGTCACCAAGGCGGTGCGCGGCGTAATTTCGCAGGGTTCCTTCTTTCACGGTGATTTGGGTAAGTTTATCGCCATTTGAGGAGCCCATGGCGAGAGTGCCTTCGCCAGTTTTGGTGAAGCTGCCGGTAACCGGTCCACGCAGGACGAGGTAGTCAGATTGTTTGGGATTGACGATTTCAATTGTGCCGCCATTCGATTCAATACTGTTATAGTAACTGACGTTTTCACCGACGCGGCCAAAGGCAAGGGTTCCATTTTCACCGATGATGATTTTGGTCATATCCGCGGCATTCGTCGAGTCGGTTCTTCCGAGATAACCGGTTTTCCCGCCAGTACGAGTGACAGGGTCGTAATCGCCGAGCTGGATGGTACCTTCGGTAATGGTTGTGGTACCGGTGTAGTTATTGTAGTAATACTCGAGGGTTCCGGTAACAGATTTGTATTTATCACCGTTTGAAGCGATGATCCAGCGTCCGGTACCGACTTTCTCGATATTATAGTTGCTGTTTTCATAGGTAACAAAACCACCGGAGAAGACAGTGTCCTTATTGTTGGCACCAACCTGAATGTTAAACGTTTTTCCTTTGGCACTGGATCCGTTAGTGCGAATAATACCGTTTCCGGAAACCGCGCCGAGTTTCAGGACTTTGTCGGTTGGGTTGTATTCGAGAAGGATTCCGGCATCAATACCTTGTCCCGGATTGGGATTGAAAGTGGCATTGGAGAAATCCATGGCATTGCCGTTGAGCGAGATCCATGTTCCCGTGTTTGTCGCGCCGTTTCCGGGACCTGCCGTGATGGTACCGTAGAATTGGGAGGCATCGGTAACATTCACACGGAGCCATTTTCCGCGGACACCGGTGAGGTAGATTTCCTGATTTTCTCCTCCTGTGAGAGAGCCGGTGAGGTAAATGTCATCCTTGGAAGTCGTGAAAGTGACTCTTGAGTTTTCCTTGTCGCCTGTGAGTTTAAGGTCGTTAAGGTTCAGACCTTTATTATTGGTGGAGTAACTTTTGACGAAACCGCCGTTTTCAAAGGTGATGTTTGTCAGACACATGGTCTGCTCTCCGGTCTGGTAGATGGTTCCGCCTTTGACGAGGATAGTTTCGTTACGGTTCAGAGGTTCATTTTGGTGCCAGCCGCGGCTGTATCCGAAGGAGGCGCCTTCTTCGATAATGACACTGAGGTTGTCTTGCAGTTTCCCGTTTCCGCCGCCGTCTCCGATCTGGAGTGTTCCTTCCTTGATATGAAGTCCGCCGGTAAAGGATTGAGTATTCGTCACCACCCATGTTCCGGCACCGACCTTGGTGACGTGAGTGTAGTCACCGTTCCAGTCGTAAATGGCGCCGGAAAATTTGGTAACGGTTCCTTCGGTCATGAGATTTCCGACTTCGATGTAGTTGGTAATCCCGCCGCGGTTTCCGATAGGACGCACGCGTCCTTTGGATTCAATGGTTCCGAAACGAATCGGGTCTTCCGGAGAGGAAGTGACATTATTCAGGAGAATACCTGTGTCGGGGTCGCAGTTAAGGATCCATCTCGTATCCGCGGAACCTTTGTTCGGGTCATTGATGGCGAACCAGTTGCTTCCAGTGACTTCGACGGTACCGGCGTAACCGTTCATAGAGGAGTTAAAGTGGATCTGGGGACGCGAGGCGGTGGAGAGGAGTTTGATGTTTCCATTCCCGGAGAAAGTACCGGTATATGTGATGTTCCCAGAGGAATTTGAGCTGAAATAGCCTCCGTTGGTGAATACGTAGCTGTCTCCAGAGCCGTTGGTAGAGACGTATGGGGTTGAAGCGGTGTAGGTGCCGCCGTCAATGGTGACGGTAGCGGCAGAAGTGAATCCAGGAGTAAACGCGAGTGCGGCGAGGAGCGCGAGATATTTGTTACTAGGCGCGGCTTTTCCGCGGGAGAGACGACGGAGTCTTTGGAGAGCGGAAATCGCGAAATCTAAATTCGAAAGCCGTTTCATTTTGAACCAATGGGGTTAAAGGTTTACGGAGCTGAAAAGCGAACCTTGCGGGGAATTTCCCAGATCGCACCAGTACTGACAAAAAGAAAATCAATCATAATTGATTCCATGACAGCATTAATTTTACTTCAGTTTTTCCAAAAATCAAGAAACTTCGTGAAAAATTTTGGCAAAAAAGGAAAAAAAAAGAAAAAAAGTTAAAGTTTTGTGTTGATAGGGGTGAAATTTCTCGATTTATCGTTTGTATCGTCTGAAAGGGGTAATAAATAATGGAAATTGCGCTTGACTTGAATTGGAGTTTGCGTTAAAGTGGAGAAGCAATGTTTTTTTGCGCGTGTGGTGAGTTGAGGTGTGAAAGGGAGGATTTTTGAGAAGAGCCATGAAGAAAGGTATGCTTCCGAAGGAAAACATTTTTTTGAGGCTGAGCGAATCCGTGTTTGCTTCAGTTCTTATGTTGTGGACATTGAGCGGGTGCGCGTCGGGTCTTCTTCATGAGGGAGCGTATGTTGGCAACGGGAGCGGTTACGATCCACAGCGTCCGTCCGCGGTGCCGAGTTCCTCGGTTCCTCTTTTCGCGTCCCGTGAAGTGAAAGATGACGCTCGAAATCGAGTGGCGATGGAACGAGCGACGGGACGTCCGGTCATGGCCCGTCCGGTGACGGTGAGTGATGTGCTAGGGTGGCACCAGTCCGGTGTTCGTGATGAGAACATCATGACACATATTCGCACGCATGGTCTTTATCAGCCGCTTCAGGGGCAGGATATTTTAACGCTGCAGAATCATGGGGTATCAGTGGAAGTGATTCGTTCGATGAAGGAGCATCCTTATCCGAAAGTGGACGCGCCTGTGCCTCCGCCGGAATCGCGAGGAAATTCATTTACCCGATTCAGCACGAATCCAGACACGAATCCGGGCAATGGAGTTCATCAGTCGGGTAACAGCGGTCCCTACGTTTCTCAAAGCGCGTCACCACGAGTACCGACCGCGGCACCGCCGGTGGTTTCGACCGGTGAGCGAAAGACGCGGATTCAAGGGCAGATAGTTCCTTATTCCCCGTCGTGCGGCAGCTGCGCGGGAGAAATGGCAGTGGAAGGTGCCGCGCTGGTGGATGGAATTGAAGTGCCGTTGGACGGCGGCGTAATCTATTGTGAGGGAATGTGATCATGAGTAAGGCGTGCCGTTCAGGTCGTAAAGTACTCATTACCGGCGCGACAGGCGGTATTGGACTCGCGGCGGCCAGACGTTTCGCGGAGAATGGCGACAGTCTTTTTCTTCATGGTTTTCAAAATCGGGAACGGATTGAGCGTCTTAAAGAAGAGTTTCCAGGGACGGAGATAGAGACTTTTTTTTGTGATTTGGGCAGTCCGGTGAGTCAGGATGAACTCGCTGAACGCGCCTGGAGGTGGAGCGGCAGCGGAATCGATGTTTTTGTTCAGGCCGCCGGCGTTGATATTTTGACGGGAAGTCGGAAAAACTGGACGTATGAAGAGAAGCTGGAGGCCCTCTGGAAAGTTGATGTTCAGGCGGGGATAAGGCTCGCGCGGAATGTTTCGTCACGGCTTGTTGAGGCTGGGCGTCATGGCGTCATTCTTATGATCGGCTGGGATGCCGTGGAGTGGGGTATGTCGGGTGACAGCGCGGAACTGTTCGCGGCGGCGAAGGGGGCGGTGACGTCGTTTGTGAGATGCCTCGCGCAAAAGACGGGACCGAATGTTCGAGTAAACTGCCTCGCTCCGGGCTGGATTCAGACTCGGTGGGGCCTGAACGCGCCAGAGCCATGGAAAGAGTACGCGCGGAAGGATTCACTTTTGAATCGCTGGGGAACGCCGGAGGATATGGCGGAGGCGATGTTTTTTCTTGCCTCGGAGGAAGCCTCATTCCTGAACGCGGTTGTTCTTCCGGTTGACGGAGGAAAACGATTTTGAAGGGAAAAGGATGAAATAAAAAAGAACGGAAATCCGTTCTTTTTTTGTTTTTTTGGGAAAAGCCGCTCTGGGAGTTACTTTTTCACTTTTTTCATGAAGAAGAGTCCGGCGGATCCAGCCAGGAAGAGAATCCAGGCGGCCGGTTCCGGAACACCAGAGGGAGGAGTGATTCCAGCGGCGGAGAGGAGAATTCCATTCTGGACGGCGGAGATCGAGAAACCTTCTGGCGCAGTTCCGGCAATGACCGATTCCTGATAAAGCTCAATCATGTCGTTGAGGAGTTCGTCGGAATTCGCGGCGTATAGCGTGTAGGCCGCTTCATCAAGAATTCCATTTTCCGGAAGCAGAAAAGTCAACGCGGCATCTTCACCAAAGCTGATATCTCCGATAACGTTTCCAGTGTCGTTGAAAGCCCCGTCGGCAAAATCAATGACGAAATTACCGTCGACCTGCAAACGTCCGTTAATCGTTCCTTCAATGCAGATTCCCGGAAGCAAATCCCCAGAAGCGGCATTAACCATGAACAGGTCGTTCTCGGAACTTCCCACGACGGCCCCCTGTGCGATTTTGAGCGTTCCGTTTTCAATTACGGCCCCAAGTGAAAAAGGCTTTACGTTATCCGGATCAACCGGGTCCAAGGGAATTTTTGAGTGATCCGCGGTGATGGTCATGGTTCCGGTTCCCGTTTTGATGAGTCCGAGCTTGCGGTTTGAAGTATAGTCGGCAAAAATACCGTTGAAAGTAAAATCGGTGTTCAAGCCACCGACTTTGACGCAGTGCGGCCTGTCATTTGAGGAACTGCTGGCGCGGACAAAATCATTGTCGGTAAGAGCGCCAATTTCGTAAGTGTCGCCGACCTGGGCGTTTTCCAGAAGGAGGATGATATTTCCATTGCCAGAGTAGAGAGAATTCGCGCTGGTGCTTTGCGGATTATGGAAATATGCCAGTTGGTCAAGCTGAATCGTTCCAGCGAATAGTGCGTTGTCCCCCTTGAATCGCGAACCGTAAGCCGAGTTGATGATGGTTCCGGTTCCAGTGAGTCCGCCGTTAAGAGTGAGAGTTTTTCCGAGGCGGAAAGCGGCGCCGTTTTCAATGTTGATGGAGTGTTCCAGAGCGGAGGAGTTTCCTGAGTAATTAAGAGTACCCGCCGCGGTATTGATGGAACCTGCCCCGGTCAGCGCGCCGGTCATTTCGAGAGTCTGTCCGCCGGCGTTCATTTTGAAGCTGGTACCCTGGGCAAGATCAAGGGCGTTGGAGAAAGTGCCCGATGTGCCGGAATAAACGAGCGTTCCAAATTCGGAATCAGAGGATTTTGTGACCTTGACGGCGCCTGTTCCAAGAACGGATGGATGAGTGAATTTAAGGGTGCCGTTTTTGACGGTTGTGCCGAGTGAGTAGGAGTTATTTCCGTTTGGATGCTTTTCAATCGTAAGAGTTCCATTTCCTGCCTTTTCCAATGCGATATTATTCTGGAAAAGCGTTTTGATGTAATCGTCTTTATTCAGATGTCCGACGCTGATGACGGCATTGCGGTAATTTTGATCAGTTTCGTTACTGTACCGAATTTCCGAACCAGTCCAGTTTACTGCTCCGAATTGGTAGACAGCGTTCGCTTCGAGAGGTTTCAGAACAAATGGATTTGTCATTTGGTACTCGGCGTTTGGACTCGCGCTGAGTTTATTCTGGAAAAAGACGAACGCATTTGAGGATTTGAAAGTTCCCGCGAATTGAGAGTTATCTCCGTCGAGCCTCAAAAATTTGTTACTCGCGGCCTCAAAAATACCAGTTCCGGTAAGATTTCCGGAGTAAGTGGTTTTGTCGTCGGTGGAGATGAACGTGAAGGCGGCCCCCTCGGCAATTGCGACGCTGTTCGTGACGTTTCCGTTTCCCTGATAGAGGAGTTTTCCGAATTCAGAGTCAGTGTTTTTTGTGAGCGTAATGCTTCCTCTTCCCGCGGCCCCAGGAGTCGTGAATTTGAGAGTACCGTTTTTGACCGTGAGACCATTTCTGAATTTATTGTCAGCGTTGGTTAAAGTCAGGGTTCCGGTACCGATTTTTTCCAAAGTGACCGCTTTATCGTAGTTGGTGTTTTTATCGCGGTCGAAGTCCGTGATAGTTCCGTTAAAAACGGAGTCCTGATTTAATGCGCCAACCTGAATCGTAATGTCAGCGGCGGAGTCAATGCTCGTTCGGAGCGTACCGTTTCCCGTGAGACTTCCAAAGGCAAAGAGTGAATTTTCCGCGGAATTTGGAAGGAAACAGACAATATCCGCGGCGTGAAAAATCGCATTTGGAGTCGCGGAATTATTTCCTTTGAAGAAAAGGACGCCGCCGACATTTTTCAGAGTGCCTTCAAAATTTGAGTTGTCTCCGGTGAGGTAAGTGTAGACCCATCCGTTGTTTCGGACGTTAAAAGTTCCTTTTCCGGTAAGGTCTCCGGAGTAAGTCCGACTGACACTTGATGAGATTTCGGCGTTTTGGTCCTGGGCGATAAAAATATCGTTTTTGATTTCGGCGTTATCCGAGCCGGAGAATAACATTTTTCCGTTGTTTACGGTGATTTTTACGGCGTCTTTTCCATCATGGAGAGAAGCGGAACGTTGGGCTTCCACCGTGCCGCCGCTGATGATCAGTTCCGCCTGCGGATGGACATCCAGAGCGGTATTTGTGAGAAGGAGAGAACCGCTTCCGGTTTTTGTGATGGTAGGAAAATCAGGATTCGCGCCAGTGCCGGTTTCAGCGTAACGGACTCTCCCGGAGAGCGTGAGTACGGCGTTTTCCGCGACACTCCAGACGGTTTTTCCACCGACGATTCCCCAGCCGCCTCTTACGGTCAAGTTGGCACTGATTTCAGAGGATTTATTCGCGGTAATGTTTCCGCGGAGCAGGTAACTTCCATAAGAGTCATGCGCGGTTTCCCCCGCGACCGTTCCGCCGTTGAGGATAAGATGGTCGATATTCGCGAATTTATCTCCGGACGCCGCGGTAAAATTGAGGAGACCGCCTTCTTCAATCGTGATAGTTTTGACGGGGATGTTTCCTCTGTCAGAGCTAAAAGGGCTTTTGGAGGCGAATTCCAGAATGCCGTTCGTTCCAATGTTGAACGTGGTACTGTTTTTGAACCCGTTCTCATTTTTCAGGATAAGCCGTCCGTTTGTGATGGTAACGGCTCCAGAGAAATTATGCGCGGCATTGAGCGTAACCGTCGCTCCGTTTGTGATTTCGATCGCTTCCGCACCCGTGAAAGGGGCGGTGTTTGCGGAGTTTGAAGTCATGTCAGTGGAAACGACAGCAGCGTTTACTGAAACTGCCCCGGCCAAACCGGCAAGGCAGAAGAGTGAATTACGGATGCCTTTTTTCCCGAGTTTCTGAAGTATGGAATAGCGCATGATGGACTCCAAAGGGAATTATGATAAACGTTGTTTCACGAAAATTTCAGCTTGGAAGTTCTGAAAAAATCAGCAGAAATTCAAATCATCTTTTTATTTTACACCAAATTTTTCTCCTGGCAAGAAAATTGGTAACAAATTTGAAAAATTTTTCCATAATTTTAAAAAATATCTGAAATTTCAGGTACGGAGGAAGAAGAGGAATTTTACGGAAAAAATTAAGTTATTTTCTGAAAAGGAGTGTCCTCGGGAGACGTTCCGTGAATAGTTTGAACCAATCCGCCGTGTCAGTCTTCGTCCGCCAGCTTTTTTGAGTGATGGAACTGAAATTTTATCCCATCCCCATCAGGAGAGGCTTCAAATGAAGTGATGGGGATGGTTTCAGGTCCTTTTTTCAGTGTCAGTCAGGATTTTTTATTCAAATAATTGATTAAGCATTTCGACGAGCCGCGTACGGATTTTTTCTTCCGCGTCGACTTCCATCCAGCTGCTAAGAGTTCTCCACGTGGTATACCCGCCAAGCTCAAACTGTTTTTTGGGAGGGAGGTATCCTCCGGCACCGTTCGCGAGTCCAATGGTGAAGGTCATTGGAGCTTTTGAGGCGGCGCGAATGAGATGACCGGTTTCAGAATAGGTTTCGTTTGGGAGAATCGAGATCCCGACATCACCAATTCGAATCGCCTGAATGGTGATTTCTCTTTGGTCCGGCATTTGGGCCATGATGACAGTATTCAGCGCGTATGCGTCATTCTGAGTGGAGAGTTTTTTCCCGGCAGCTTCAAGTTCGTGGAGATGTTTTTTTGCTTTTTGAACCTGTTCCGGCGTTCCTTTTCGCATTCCAATGTTCATTTTCACATCGGTCATTTTCACGGGGACCCAATCCTTAAAATTCATGTTTTTTACGGCTCTAAAGGCCGCGTCCGCGACAGAATTTCCGACGGAGAACATGTCAAATTTACGCGCGGGATCGTAAAAGTCGATGCAGTTTGTGTCACCGCTTGTTCCGTTTGTGAGTACGGCGAAAAAGGTTTCATCCGCGTTGAGCCGTTTCCGTATTTCTTCGCAGAAAACGCCGAAATAGTCAGCGGAAATGTCTCTTGATCCCGCGTAGTGCGTTGAGTAGTTTGCCATCAGGGCGAGAGGTTTTCCATCGGGAGTCTGGAAGTAGACGACGTAAACAGAAGGGTCCGGTGTGCCAGTTCGGCAAATTGCGTTTTGAATCCTGGCAC
This sequence comes from Thermoguttaceae bacterium, assembly GCA_017408405.1. Taxonomy (GTDB): domain Bacteria; phylum Planctomycetota; class Planctomycetia; order Pirellulales; family Thermoguttaceae; genus RGIG3701. The sequence goes on along the minus strand of JAFQUP010000097.1, from coordinate 13,554 downwards.
CTGGATTCATTTGGGCGAAATCACCAGTAGAACCAGTGAAATCAGAATCAAGAGTCCAAGCGGTTCCTTCTTTCATGATGAATCGGCGGCAGAAAACATTTTCCGGATCAAAGTCTTTTCCCCACGCGACGCGGGCATCCCGGCGGTTTCCGTAAGCCGTTACGACGGATTCGACCACTTTTTGCCTGAAAAGAGGCAGGTAATTTTCGTCAATTCCTGCCGCGTGGGTTTTCAGAAGTGCCGGAGCACTGTGACAGTGAGTGGAAGAAATCATGATGAATTCTTTTTTCAATGGAATTCGCTTTTCAATTTCAGACTTGATTTCAGCGACGATTTCGTCCGAGAGAATGCAGACATCCGCCGTAGCCATTGCCAGGCAGGTAGTGCCGTCGTCAATGACGATAGCGCGAACATGAAGCGGGTCATTCACTCTGTCGGTGAAAATGGGAAAGAAACCACCGTTAATTTCGACCGGAAAAGTGGTGGGCGTGGAGTCCACGACAGCCGTTCCGACACGAAGATATTTGGGGTGGCCGTTTGCTTCCGCGCATGAAATTACGCAGAGTGAGAGAAACAGAAAGAAACAGGAAAGAAAACGGAATTTTACCATGAGATTCTCCTTAAAAATGGCGGGAAATGAAGACCGGCTTTGTGGCAGGTTGGGGAACCGCGTTCTGAAACAGGAAGCGGAATTTGAGCTGGATTGAAATGTCCAAGTCAGAATTCTATTTTAATAGAGAAAAATGAAAAAGTCAAGAGGCGGAATCAGATAATTGGAAATTTTAGAGAAAGACTTTGGATTTCGAGTTTTTTTGATGAAAGTAATTATTCTCTCAAAACCGGGCAAAAATGATTTTGCCCGGAAGGTTTCGAAGGTATTTGAAGATTATTTTACGATAAGCAAGGCGTATTTTTTCTTGCCCATACGCAAAACGATCGTACTTTCACTGGCGAGGTTTTCGATGGTCAGCGGCTGTCGAAAATCAGCGTATCGCTGGTTATTGACGTAAAGTCCACCCTGATCTGAAGCCCGGCGGACATCCGATTTGGTTTTCGCGAGTCCAGCTTTAACGAGAGCGTCTCCCAGAGCGATTCCCGCTTCAAGCTCCGCGCGGGTAAATTCTGCGGAAGGAACGTCTTTAAAGATTGAGAGGAGCTGGCTGTCTTTAAGGTTGCGGATTTCAGCCCCGAAGAAGATTTCGGTAGCTTTTTGTGCGGCAGCAAGCCCTTCATCTCCGTGAACGAGCCGGGTAATTTCCTCCGCGGCACGGCGCTGACCGAAACGTTTTTCCGGCGCGGCGGTGTGAGTGTCGGCGATTTCCTCCACTTCTTCACGCGTGAGATCCGTCATGAGTGAAAGCAGCTTGACCACTTCCGAATCCTCAACGTTCATCCAGTACTGGTAGAACTGGTATGGTGAGCATTTTTCGGCGTCCAGCCACAGCGCGCCGGATTCCGTTTTGCCCATTTTCTGTCCGTCAGATTTAGTGAGCAGCGGCGCGGTCATTCCGTAAAGCTGGATTCCTTCCATGCGGCGAGCTAGGTCAATTCCGGTCGTAATGTTTCCCCACTGGTCACTTCCTCCCACCTGGAGTTCGCAGCCGAATTCGCGATAAAGATGAACAAAATCATAGGATTGAAGCAGCATGTAGCTGAATTCGGTGTAGCTCAAGCCGTTTTCACGTTCAAGCCTTGATTTGACAGAATCCTTCGAGAGCATTACGTTCACCGGGAAACATTTTCCGACATCGCGCAGGAACTCGATGAAAGTTTTGTTCGCGAGCCAGTCATAATTATTCACGAGAACGGCATCGTCCGGGCCATTTCCAAAATTCAGGAAACGTCCAACCTGTTTCTTGATGCATTCGACATTATGCGCGACCGTTTCCGGAGTCAGCTGTTTTCGTTCCGCGCTTTTTCCGCTGGGGTCGCCAATCATTCCCGTCGCGCCTCCGACCAAAGCGATCGGGCGGTGTCCCGCTTTCTGGAAACGGCGGAGTATCATGAGAGCCATTAGGTGTCCGACATGAAGACTGTCAGCGGTTGGATCGAACCCGGCATAAAGGGCACGGGGCTTTTCCATCAGCCAATTTTCGATATTGGCGTCATCGGTGGTCTGAAAAATCTGTTTGCGCCAGCGCAATTCGGCAATTATGTTACTCGTTGGTTTGGTCATCGATTCGATCCTTGATCATTCAACCGGGAAAATCCCCGTTTTCTAAAGGTAATTCCCAAAAAACTAAATTCCAGAACACGGATTATCCTGATTTGTTGTCGGTGTTTCCATGTGTCCCGCGCGTATCTGGACGGGCGGAAGTATCGACACCTTTCAAAAATCTCGCGCTTTTTCTCTTAGTGGAAATTCGTTTAGGGATTCCTAAAAAGCCTTGAGGAAAATTAAACTTCACGTATTATATCAAATTCAAAAAATTCGTAAATACCGCCGATGGTTTTTTTTGTGAAAAAGTCCAAAATTATTCTGCCGTTTTCTGGATATTCTATTTGCTTGCGAAATTTTTTTGATAAACAGTACTTTGTTCGTTTGATTTTCCGGGATAATTTTCGGCTGAATTGATTTTTTGGTAAAATTGGCAGGTGATGGGGAGTGGGTAAAGTTTTTGGAAGGTCACTTGAAAACGTAAATTCGCCAGACGATAAAGGTTGACAGAAGAAGTATCTTTTTATTGAAGGAAATATTAAGAATTTTTTAGTTTTTTTTGAAGAATAAAGGATTCCCCCCTTTTCGTAAAATAAAAACATATTAAAATGTACCATGTTGGGAAATTGAGAATATTTTCTCAGATTTATGACTGGAATTTTTTTAATCGAATGGCACAGGCCAGACGATTGGGGAGGCTTGAGAATGCGAAAACATTTGCTGACAGTGCTATGCTGTTTCGTAATAATCGGTGCCGCATCTGCGGAAATACCGTCTAACTATCCCAAAGGTCCCCATGGGGCGACTTTGGAGAAAGTTCAGGATCAGGTTTTTGATACCCTTCAGACTACCCTCGAGATTCCGGCGGGAGTCGATCCGGCAGTTTGGAATGCGATGATTCCCGAGGGGAACGAAACGACTCCGGAGCGCGTTGCTTTAGGACGAAAACTTTATTTTGACGTACGTCTTTCGGAAGATGGTACCGTTTCCTGCGCTACGTGTCACGATGTGACGCGGGGATTTTCAGATCAGATTCCGACTTCAGAGGGTATTCGCAAGCAGTTTGGTAAACGAAACGCTCCGACGAATTTGAACGCGTCTCTTCTTCATTCAATGTTCTGGGATGGACGTTCTCCGTCGCTGGATCATCAGGCGATGCAGCCGATCATTAATCCGATTGAGATGGGGATGGAAAATGACGCAGAAAAGATTGCGGGCAAAATCAAAGATGACCCGGAATACCAGAAGATGTTCAAAGCGGCTTATGGCCGGGAAGTGAACTATCCGGATATGGGTCTCGCGCTTGGCGCGTTCGAGCGTACGCTGAATTTCTTTGATTCTCCATTCCGTCGTTACCTTGCCGGAGATGAAGATGCCATTTCGGCAGACGCGAAAGCGGGTTGGGTTCTCTTTAACGGCCGCGGCCGGTGCATGACGTGCCATACGTTCAGCCCTTCGAATCCGCACGGTTCAGATAGCAAATTCCATAATATTGGAATCGCGGCGAAGAAACAGAATTTTGAGGAACTGGCGAAAACCGCGCTTCGTCTTCTTGAGGAAGATAATTCGGAGGAACGCCTCGACGAACTCGCGATTGGGACAGATTTGAGTGAGCTTGGCCGATTCATGGTTTCCAAGGAAAAGACGGATATTGGCGCGTTCCGAACGCCGACGCTGACGAATATCGGAATTACGGGACCGTATATGCACGACGGTTCTCTCACGACTCTTTGGGATGTCGTGGACCACTACAATAAGGGCGGAGAACCGAATCTTTATCTTGACGGCGGCATTGAACCGCTGAATTTGACGAATAAAGAAGTGGATCAGCTCGTTGAATTCCTTTTCTCCCTGACGGATGTCCGTTTTGCGGACCAGAACGCGAAAATCTATGCCGAGCAGAAAGAAGCGGCTTCCAAAGCTCGTGAAAACAGAGATGAAACGCTTGCCGCGCGTAAAGTTTTGACTTTTGAGTTTTATCATAAGCAGCACCAGCAGAAAGGAGACGCGAAATGAGCATCCGCTATCTTCGTGAAAATCTTGAAACCCGCGTGGAACGGGAGCGTAATGAGTTTTTCGCCGGTCTGGTGAATCTGGACCGCCGCAGTTTTCTAAAAGTCGCTTCCGCGAGCATGACTGCCGCGCTTGGCGCGGGAGCCGTGGGACTTGGATCTTTCCAGCCGATGAAGATCGTGTTGGGAGAAGATGCCGACGGTAAGGAGCAGTCTCTTAAAATCGCGTATATTTCGGACTCTCACCTTTACCAGAAACACATTAATGACCGCTTCGCGAATGCTTTGCTGCGTGCCGTTGAAGACGTAAACGCGATGGAAGAAGAGCCGGATTTTATTTTCTACGGCGGTGACCTCGCGCAGCTTGGACAGCCGGAAGAGCTGGAGCTTGGGGCTGAAATCCTTAGCGGTTTGAAGTATCGCGACCGGCTTAAGATTATGGTCGGCGAGCATGACTGGTATTACGATATGGGGGAAAAATGGCAGTCTCTGTTTGGTTCGCCGCGCTGGACATTTGACCTTAAAGGGGTACGTTTTGTCTGTCTGATGAGCGTGAATGAAGAAGATTTCTGGACTCCTGCCGGTCTCACGCCGATGGAAAGAATGAAAACTGTTGCCGGGCTGGATAATCAGGCGCAGCGTCCGTTCTTTGTGGGAGATGAACAGATCGCGTGGCTTGAAAAAACGTTGGCGGACTGGAAAGATGATCAGCCTGTGGTCGTTTTCTCTCACTCTCCGCTCTATAAGCTGTACAAAAACTGGAATTTCTGGACGGATGATGCTGAAAAGGTTCAGGCTGTTCTGAAACGTTTCCAGAAGTGCACGGTTATTCATGGGCATACTCATCAGGTTTTAACGAACAAAATCGAAAATATTCACTTCCATGGTCTCCTTTCCACCGCGTGGCCGTGGCCTTACGCGCCGAAAGGCATGCCGGAGTGGACGGTCCAGATGAATCGTTCCGATCCATTCAATTCGGCGGACGGCTGCGGGTGGGGCGATATTCGCGTTAGCACGGAAGGGCTTGTCGATAAAGTTTACGCTTTGTGGAATCGCAAACCGATGTTTGTTTCCGCCGCGTATCTGAATGAGGAAGAAGGAGCGGTACCTCCCGCGCGTCCAAACCTTCCGTCTTTTTGATTGAGATTCGATTAAACCTGAAAATAAAGGAAAAAAGACCATGAAATATTCCAGTTTTATCCTTGCGGGGATCGTGATTTTTTCAACGGTTCTCGCTGGTAGTGCTCAGTGGCGAAATATGGTGCCGCGTCGAGGTAATGTTCAGCAAACAGCTGTTCGGACGGTGGAAAATGTTCAGGAAAAGGCTGCTGCCGTGAAACAGGACGTGAAATCTGTCGCGGCTTCCGTGACGAAAACTGCGGAAACGAAGAATAAAGTCAAAGCCGCCGAAGAGACGGAAACGGAATTTCCCGGTACGAATGACCAGTGGAAAGACTCGCTGTCAGTGGATTGGATCGCGAAAGAAGCCGAAAGTCACAAAGTGCCGCCGCATTTCAATAATCGCTCGGTTCTTCGAGGCGATCAGCATGACGGCCACGCGTACGGCCGCTACACTGAGGCGGATTTGCGCCTTTGGGAATCAGAAACGGTTCGTTTGGTCATGGAGGGATCCCGAATTTTCCATGACGCGGAACTGCTCGGAAGCACGAATGGAGTTTCGTGCGATATGTGCCACCCGGATGGTGCCAATACTCATCCGGAAACCTATCCGAAGTATCAGGTTCAGCTCGGACGCGCGGCTCTTCTGCGCGACATGATGAACTGGTGTCTTCAGAATCCGTGCCGCGCGGAGCCGATGAGCGGTGATGATCCGCGCATGCGCGCGATGGAAGCCTATCTTAACGCGACTTCGAGTGGAAAACCGATGAAATACGGTAAGCATTAACAGATTTTTGTTTTTTCCGCTTTTTGAAACAGTGAGGGAAAAACACCATTTTTTGGCGTCTTCTGTGCCTGGGCATTGGAGACGCCGATTTTTTTATGGGAAGGGGAATGAAGTGAAATAAAAGAAATACGTTTTTTCCATTTTAAGGACTTTCGACAGGTTGACAAATGATGAGCTTCCGGGTAAAATTAATAAAGTAAGTTTCCAGAAAATGCTTTCCGGAAATTGAATTTTGGAATTACCCGAAAACCTGATGTCACGAATGAACTTTCGATTTGTCTTGCCTTTTGCTTTACGGGGAAGAAGTTATCGCCGCCTCTGCCAGGCAGGAAATTCTCATTAAATCGTAATTCAACGCGGACTGTTAGGGGATTCCAGGAACGGATTCTTGCCTTTAATGGAGAACAAAGCATGAAGAAAGTTACCTCTTTAATTTCTTTTTTATTGTTTTTAATACCTGGTGATTGGGGCAGTTCATTTTCTTTCGCGGTTGAGGATGATTCAAATTTTTTCTTTCAGAACGCGCGTACGGTCTGGTCGGTGGAACTTCTTCAACCGATGGATCCAACGATTCAGCAAGCGGGAATTGAGTTCAAACGCGCGATGAAGAAGATTTCCGGAGCGGATTTTCCAGATGTCTCAGAATCTGTCGATGAAGGATTTATCGTGAAGATTGGAGTTGAGCCGGAACTGGAAAAAACGCCGGATCTGATTCGGATGGAAACGCGGGGCGGGAATCTTTTTCTGACAGGAGGAAGTCCGCGCAGCGCGCTTTACGCGGTCTACGAATTTCTCCGAAGGGAACTGGGAGTACGCTGGCTTTGGCCGGGAGATGACGGAGAGTTCATGCCGGTCATGAGTGAATGGAAACTGCCGGAAATTTCATTTTCATTTACGCCTGGCTTCAAATATCGCGGTTTTCATATGTGCGGAGACTGGTATCGGGTGAAAGAATTTCATCATTGGATGGCGAGAAATCTCCTTAACAGTCACCGGCACGGAAACTATTTCTTTCCGGATCGTGAACTTGGTTTTTACCAGATTTACTCAAATCACAACGTGTTTCCTCCAAAGGAATATTTTGAGACAAATCCGGAATTTTATGCTTCGCGAAACGGAAAACGTCTTCAATGCCAGATCTGCGTCAGCAGTCGGGATGGGTTAAATGTTATTGCCGATAAATTGACTGAGGAGTTGAAGAAGAAACCGGACATTGACGTACTGAGTCTTTTCCTTCCGGATAATCAGGAGTATTGCCAGTGCGAAAAGTGTTCCGAAAAATCCGTTTCAACAGGTTTTTTTGATTTTTATTCTGACTTGACGGATATTCTGAAAGAACGTTTTCCGGATTTGAGCTTCGCGACTCTCGCTTATCAGGGGTACCTTGATGTTCCAGCCAGTCCGATTCGGAACTCTGAGTTCATCGAGATCGCGACTCACGGGCGATGCAATATTCATCTTTTGAATGATCCTGACTGCGCGCGGAACATCAAGGAGATGGAACGTTTTCACGAGTGGCGGAAAACGGGTACTCCAATCGGGAATTATGGATACGAATACGATATTTTCTCCCGTGAGAATCTCTTTTTGCCAATTTTCAGCATTTTGGCGGATTCCGTGAAGGTGAATAAGGAGTTTGGTTCGGTCATTATTCTGCCGGAGGTAAGTCTTTCGCCCAAAAATGGGCCGGAGGAGCGCGTAGGAACGATGGTGAATCGGATCTCGCAGTATGTTATGGCGCGAATGATGACGGAACCGGAAGTGAATTGGAAAGAAATTCTTGAGGATTACTGCGAATATGCTTTTGGTCCGGCGGCGGAGCCTCTTTTTGAGTACCTGACAGCGATGGATCGCCAATGGCTCGCGATGCCGATTCATCGCGGGATATTGGGAAGTCCCGTAGGATTAGCCGAGGAACTCATTACGCGTGAAATTAGAGATGTGGCGGAAAAAAAGTTTAATGACGCGGAAAAAAGGCTTCATGAGGCGGAGAGCAGGGCATCTGCCGCTGAAAAAGTGAAATTGACGGTAAATCGGGCTGCCTTTGAACGTGAAAAAGTTCTTTTTCGACAGTGGGAACGTTTTCTTCTGGATGAAAACAGGCAGGAGATACCGCGTGTGGAAGCTCCGGAAAATATGCTGCCTGCACCGGGACTCCAAATGCCAGGTATGAACTGCCGCGTCTTCTGGAACGAAAAAGGTATTACGGTTCAAAATTATTCGACTCCAATTGAATTAGGCCTTTCGACCGGCTTGGGCGGAGAAAACTGGTTCTTCCGTATTCATGAAGACGGTTCTCAGGAACAATGGAAAATCAGTGAACTTGGCGTTCGTGAAGTAATGGATTCGGAATGGAAAATTAAAGACGGCGGAATTCGTGAGTTTTTCATTCCTTTCAGTTCTCTGAATGGTGAGACGGTACTTCCGGGAACGCTTTGGCAGTTTCGTGTTTTGGAATCAGGAAAGGTTTGGCCTCCAAGTGGGTACTGGGCAGGTTTTTCTTTCTCAAATGTTCCCAAAACAGGGCAAAAACTCGTCTTCTGGTCAGGATCCATGAAGCGTGATGAGTCAGGATTGAAATTTTTCAGCAGTTCCATGAAGGAAAAGGGGTGGGATGTCAAAATCGCTCGTACCGCGGAAGAATTTTTGGCATTGGAATCGGATGCCTATTGGTTAAAAAATCCGATGTTTGACGAAAAACTTCCTCCGGAATGTTGGGAAAAAGTTCGGAAAGAGGTTGAAAATGGCAAGCTGGCCGTTTTTTTGAGCTATTCACGCCTTCCTCTCGCCGAATTTTTCAAAGATGGTGATTTGGGGGTGAAATTGGATGGAGTTCGAAATATCTCTCTCGCGCAGAGACGAAGCAATTACTGGCTGGATGGTCCATGGATGAAGACACCGAATGATCTGACGCTTCATCTTGAACGACAAATTACTCCTGCCTATTATCTGGATCTGGCGAAACCCGAAAAATGGCATATTTTGGCGACAATGCCGAAAAGTTCGGATGAGCTTGGGGAAAAGTTGGTTTACGCGGCTTTGACCCGCTATGGAAAGGGGGCTATCCTTCTTTTGAGCGCGGATCCGCGAATTCCATTGCCGCAGTTACTTGAGAATGTTCAGGAAAATTTTAGAGAATTTGAAATGAAGTGATTTCGTGATGAGAACTTCACCAAATCCGTCTTTTCATTTGAAAGCGGTTTGGGGAAAATTCCTTAATAATTTTAAATTTGAAATACCCGACTCTCCTTCATGGAAGTCGGGCATTTTTTGTCAAATCGATTTTACGAAATGATTAAGAGAGGACTGGTCGAAGAAAATCGCTTCCTCTTATTTTTCAGGAAGAATGACGGCTTCATTTTCCTCGAAAACGAGTTTGCGCTGTTCGCCGGTCGCATTGAATTTTACGATAATTTCGGTCGTTTTAACCTGTCCGGGGGCCGAATCGCCAAACGCGCTGTTTCCAGCAATTAATCCAAAGGACGATTTTCCGTTGAACTTCTTCTTAACGATGTCCGAGACGTCCTTCCATTTTCCTTCAACTCCATATCGCGCGGAGAGAATGATGACCGGAACACTTTTTACCATGGCGTCCAATCTGGAAAGCGCGCGTTTAGCTTCAGACTTCGTATTTTCGACCTGAGAAATCTCAATAACCCGCTCAAGCAGCGTAACGAATTCTTCCGAAATTCCCTGGAATTTGAGAGCAATCGCGACGCAGGCGTCACAGGCAGCTTCCCTGAATGCCGGGATTTCCGCGTAACTCATGGCTTCTCGAGCACTGGATACTTCAATAATTCGCTTGAAAACCTCGAAAATGAGTATTTTTTCAGAGTCGCGTTTGGCCGTTTCAAATGCCGTTCTGCACATGGCAAATTTTTGAGCCGCGGGCAGGTCGAATTGCCGTGCGATGCGGACATAGCTGCGAATACCGCGAATAGCGTAGTGTTCAGGAGCTTTTTGAGCCAGTTTTAAGCTGGCAGCGGCAACCGCTTTCATGTCATCCGGAGTATTCCAGGTACCAAGGACTTTCGTCGCAAGATCCGCGGTCGCTTCATTCCAGCAGGCCTTTTCAACGCAGGCTAATGCCGTGAGACCGCCAATCTGTTTCAGAAGAGTGAGCATCTTTTCCTGATCAACTGGAGTTTGGGCCTTTTCAAAGAGTTTGGTTACCTGAACCGCGCATTCCTCACGCGGCAGACGCGTGCAGGCAGAACGCAGGATCCAGCTGGCTTTCTGGTCGTTTTTCTCATTTGCCAAGGCATCAACCAAAAGATCCAGACTGTCAAGAGTCACGATGTCCGCTAAAGCGTAAAGCGCGGCGTCACGAACGGACGAATCAATTCCTTCCGTATTTGCGATTTTCACCAGAACCGGGCCGGCAGCTGTGATGCGGCGAAGTTCAATTGCTTTGAGGTAAGCGGCGCCAAGCGCGGCTGGAACTTTGGAAAAATCCGCTTTTTGGGCAAGTTCAACCATTTTTTCGTCAGCGATGCCTGCCGGGAGTGCTTCCGCGACCGCGATGACGGCATTCAGGTCCGTTTCCGCCGTAATGTTTTTGCAGACCGCTTCGCCAGTTTTCAGTGGATCAAGACCGCCGACTTTTTTCAGACCGCGCAGAGCTGCCAACTGCGTCTTCGGATTCGCGAGTTTGGCAAGGAGAACCGGGTAGATTAACTTCTGACTGGTTTCGTCTTCGCGTTCCGCAATTGCCATGAGCACAAAGGACTGGCGATCCGCCGGGAGTTTTTCCAGAATATTAAGAATGGCTTTCGTGACCATTTCACCATTGGCACATTCAAATTCGCGAATGGTTTTCAAACCGCCGGTAAAGCAGCATTCTTTAGGAGAGAACATTTTACTTACGAGCAGTTCCGCGGCTTTGTCTTTACGGGCCAGTATGGAGTGATACGCGGATGCTTTCTGGAGAAAGACTGGGAAAACTGGATTCACGCACGCGTCGTAGATAATGATTGCTTTCGCGTAATTTCCTTCTTTTTCGCAGTTTTCAGCGGCGTCAAGCAGCGCGTCGCCGAGTCCCATCCAAACGTGAATGTCGGTATCTGGAGCGGCCTTCATGCGAGCCATGAGCCAATCAATCGCTTCGTCAGACGCAATCATTCCCATCGCGGCGTAAATCGCTTTGCGGACTTTTGGGCAATCACAGGAAGCGTATTTTTCTTTCAGCACGGCCATGGCGCCAGTGGATTTTTTGACGCCGACAGATTGAATGCAGCCAACAGCAGGTTGGCCTGAAAGGTTTTTTACTCCGCGGAGAAGAGCCTGATCCGATTCCGCGCACGGCATCTGCTCAAGAGCAAAACGAGCGGCATGGTTGAGTTTCGGATTCGCGAGCATTTTTTCCAGTGAGGGAACTGCTTCTGCCGTTCCGATGACCGCCAGCCGTTTGCAGGCAAGCATTTTCATGAAAATGTCGTCCGGAGTGTCGCCTGGTGCCTGAATCGCGGCGATCAGAGGAGCGCATTCTTTCGTATCGAGAATCTCCTGCTTTTTCTCACTATTGATCTCTGCCAGGACCGTTACAGTTGAAAACAGAAGGAAAAGCAGAGAAAAAATCGCGTATTTTTTCATGGTTTGGGTTTCCTTTTTTGATTATTCAAATTGTTTGATGGAAAATAGTGGTAAAATAGGCAATGTTTAAGTCGGCAAATCTTAAAATTGAAAGAGAATTTAAAGCGTGTATCCTTCACGATACGCGCGGCTTCTCATGCGATTTGCCTCTTCATCATTGATGAATTCCTCTTTTACCGGGTCAAATTCCACCGGACGTCCCAACTGCCACGCGATGTACGCGCAGTGAGAAGCGATATGCGATTGAGCGGCCACGTTCGCGTTGGCGGCTGGATTGCGGCGGGTCTTTACGCAGTCAATAAATTCCGCGATATGCGTCTCCGGTGAAGTACCGGGCATTCCGAAGTATTTCAGTTCGCTGCGCAGCGCGTCCGAGGAAACGGCCATTCTTCCGCTGTCGCCAGTTTCGATCCAGCCTTCTTCTCCAACGTAACGGGCGGAGCAGGTTCCCAAGCCAAGCCATCCGGAAGAACGCATGACCAGTTTCACTCCATCCGCGTACCAGGCGTAAACTTCACCGCCTTTTGATCCGTCATCGTTAAATTGAGGTTCGTAACGGACGGGAGCAGTATCGTCTTTCATGGCTGCCCACTGGCAGAGGTCCACCGTGTGGGAACCCCATTCAAGAATTCCGCCGCCATGGAAATCGAAATGACTGCGCCATGAACCATCGATATATTTCTGGTTGAATGGACGCCATGGACATGGACCAAGCCATTTATCCCAGTCGACATCCGACGCTGCCGGTTCGGGCTGAGCGGGAAGCCAGTCGTGAGTCGTCGCGGGCCAGAGCGTATTGGCGTGGACTTCCGTAATTTTACCGAGTTTGCCGCTCTGAACGATTTTTGCCGCAAGCATGAAATTGCCGATGTTTCGACGCTGGGTTCCTGCCTGATAAATGATGCCGTAACGATTTACCGCGTTGGCCAGGGCACGGCTCTCCTCAATCGTTAGTGAGAGTGGTTTTTCACAGTAAACGTCTTTTCCGTGTTTCGCGGCCGTGATGGAGGCCATCGTGTGCCAGCGGTCTCCTGTCGCGATGAGTACCGCGTCAATGTCGTCACGAATGAGAAGTTCATTCATGTCGCAGTATGTCTTAAACGAATTGTCTCCGTAGAGCTGTTTCGCCAGCTCCATATTCCGTTCCCGCTGGTCTCTGCGGACATCGCAGTTGGCGACATACTGAATATTTTCATGTCGCAGGAAGACCTGAAGGTCATGCCAGCCGCGGCTTCGAACGCCAATCGTACCAAAAACAATTTTTTCACTTGGGGCAGTTGCGCCATCAAGACCAAGGACTTTGCTGGAAAGGACCATTGGGGCGGCGGCGGCCGTTCCGCTCAAGGCGAGAACTTTAAGAAATTCACGGCGCCGGGGAAAGTATTTGTTGAAAGACATGAATATTTCTCCTTTTGTTTGAGGAAAGGGGTAGGACCCGCAGGGGGTAATTTTTGATTTTACTTCTCGCTGAAATTTCGCGAAGTTTGCTCCGCGAAGAGATTTTCTCGTGAAGATTTGGTGAATATGGTTATTGAGTTAAAGCAGCGACTTGGCCGCTTCGGCCGCTTTCAGCATCGCCTTTCGGTAGTTTTCCGGCGTGCGGGGAAGTACGGGACGCATTTCGATGAGTTTCGTGCCGAGGACCTTTTCGCGTGTTTCTTTCAGGACTTTCGGGAACTGAGTCGGCGGCGTGATCTTGGAACGGTCTTCACGCGCGAGGCGGTCTTCGCCCCAATCCAGCATCGTCCGGATGCTCGGAAGATACCAGTACTCCATCAGCTCATACTGGTGCGACTGGCAGTAACTGCATGAGGAATTGTCGAGCAGGACGCGGTCAAAATCCGGATTCCGGATCGGTTCCACGGCCTTCAGTTTTTCAAGATACT
>JAFQUP010000015.1 GCA_017408405.1 Thermoguttaceae bacterium | reverse complement strand
GGCTTGCGTTTTTCGCAGGATATTTTATATTTAAAGGCGTTCAATGATTTCCGGGACAAAAGAAGATGGGGTCTTCTGCGTTTCCGGAACGGATCCACCTACCCTTTTTCAGGAGAAGATCATGAAATTCCTGCTCCACCTGTTTCTGCCGGCTGTTCTGTTCGCAGCAGCCGCGTTTCAGACGGTCACGCTCACCGCAGCGGAAGTGAAGACCGTCGCCTCGCCGTCCGGGATCGTCAGGATGGACGTTTCGGTCGGCGAGACGCTGACCTGGTCCCTCACGTTCGACGGAAAGACCGTCCTTGCGCCGTCGAAACTCGGACTCACGTTCAAAAACGCTCCGGCTCTTGGCGAAATGAAGATCGCGGACTGTTCCGTGAAGACGATCCGCGAAACGTGGTCCAACCCGCTCTCGAAAAAAAGCACGTACGTAAACCACTGCGCGGAAATGACGCTGAAAGTCGCCGAGACAGCCGCTCCGAATCGTGAGCTGATCCTCGTTTTCCGCGCGTATGATGACGGCATCGCTCTGCGCTACATCGTGCCGGAGCAGACGGCTCTTCCCGGTGCATTCGTCCTGACGTCCGACGACACGCAGTTCGCATTCACCGGCGACTGGACCTGCTGGGTCTCCGACCAGAAACAGTTCAACACGTCGCAGGAAAAAGAATTCCCGCAGATGAAACTCTCCGACATTACGGAAAACGCGTTCGCGATCTGCCCGCTGGTCATCTCCGGCGATTTCGGATACTGCGCACTGATGGAATCGGACCTTCTGAAGTGGGCGGGTGCCCAGTTCGCTGCGGTTCCCGGCGGAAATAAAGCAGGCGGTCCGTGCACACTGGCCGTTCGTCTCACTCCGCGTGCGGACGGCAACGGGTGCGTTCTGCGCGAAACAGGCGCGAGATCCCCGTGGCGTGTCGTGACGCTCGGCAAAAAAGCGGTCGATCTGATCAACAATTCGGGGATCGTCCTGAACTGCGCGACGCCGTGCGTACTGGAAGACACCTCGTGGATCGAAGCCGGTGCCTCCTCCTGGGACTGGTGGTCTGAAGGCAACAAAGTGCTGAATACCGACACGCTCAAAGCGCGGATCGACCTTGCGGCGGCCAACGGCTGGAAATTCACGACGCTTGACGACCCGTGGTACTTCAACTCCAAATTCCAGTACAAGCCGGAATTTCTCACCGACACGGCCAGCGGCTGCGGAACGATCGACCTTCCGGAAGCCTTCGCCTACGCCAGATCTAAAGGCGTCAGGATCTATCTCTGGATGCACTATCAGGATTTCGACTTCTGCGGTCACGAACGGACCTTCACCGCCTACGAAAAATGGGGAGCGGCCGGGATGAAGATCGACTTCATGGACTCGGACAATCAGGAACGGGTCGAGTGGATCGAAGACATCGTGAAAAACGCGGCGAAACACCATCTCATGATCAACTTCCACGGCATGTACAAGCCGACGGGAATGGAACGCACGTACCCGAACCAGATCACGCGTGAAGGGATCCTCGGCAACGAGTACAATAAATTTGGCGAAGTCACGCCGAAACACTGCGCGACGCTTCCGTTCACCCGCTGGCTCTGCGGCCCCGGCGACTTTACCCCTGGAGGTTTCGTGAACCGTCAGCCCGAACACGCCTACCGGCAGAAAAACCTTCAGACGCCGACCTGCTGCGAGCAGGGGACCCGCGCCCACGCTCTGGCGATGTGTCTGATCACGGACTCCCCGTGCCTGACCATCTGCGACAGCCCGTGGAACTACGCGAATCAGCCCGGATTCAGCTTCCTGAAAAACATCCCGGCCGTCTGGGACGAAACGGTCGCGGTGGACGGCGAGATCGGGAAATTCTACCTCCACTACCGACGCAGCGGAGACAAATTCTACGCCGGCGCGATCACGGACGCGGAAGCGCGCAGCCTGACGCTCAAGCTCGACTTCCTGAAGCCGGGCAAAACCTACACGGCACAGATCTTCTGCGACACCCCCCAGAGCGGCGGTCCGAACGTGAAAGACGCGGAAAAGATTGCGGAGATCGTGAAAGACGTCACCTCCGCAGACACGCTGACCATCCGCATGGTCCGCAACGGCGGCTGGACGGCGATCTTCACGGAGAAATAGGTGAAAAAACGCGGGAATATTGAACGTTAAATATTCCCACGTTTCAAAAAAGTTAAAATCAGGACAATTTAAAACCCGAAAAATGATCATTTCGACCATTTTTCGGTTTTTTTCAAATGAATTTTAACGCTGAAGGAAGCTCGGGAAATCTTTTAAGTTTTCGCTGTCATCCTGATTGGGTTTTCAGAATAATCATCTATTTGCCAGAATCGTTCTCAGGCCGCTTAAGTTCACGAATGCGTCTTCTTTGGATTGCGTATCGGATACGGCGTGAGAAAATTTTGTAGAGCTGCGCGGACCACCAGAAAGGAGAGAGGAATGTGGTTTTTCCGCAACGATTTCCGAGCGTACTTTGTTCCGAGATTTCATCCAAAACGTAAATTCCTGGGAGAAGAGAGGCTTCGCGGATTTCAGACCAGCCGCGGTGGATGGCCAGATCCCATGGGACTTTCATTTGGGCGAGGCGTCTGACGAGAAATTCGGCTGCTTGCCGGTCGAAAAGACACGCTCCGGAATACGCAAAACCCTTTACGCAGATTTTGAGACAGACTCCATGGCTTAATTGGACAATCGCAGCTGAGTCTTTTTCGCGGCATTGCCCAAGACGGAGGATATTCCATTTTCGCGCGTGGGAGAGTGCTTCCTGGAGAATTTCAGCAAAATACGGTTCCGGACGAATATCATCTTCACAGATGATGGCGAATTCATCATCTGTCTCGAGAAACATTTTCAGAGCTTTCAGGTGGCTCAGGTAACAGCCAATTTCACCATTGGTCGCTTTTCGTCCGTTAAGAAGGCGAAAGGTCCATGGACAATATCTCCCCCAGCGTGAAACGTCTTTTTCACGGGAAATATCCACCGCGGAAACCCGGATCCATGAAATATCCGGTATCGTTCCCCAATTCCGAGTAAATTGTTCCCAGCGTTCCGTCGAATGGTCTAAATTGATGATGAAACAGTTAATCATAAAAAACTCTCAAACTTACCTGGAATAAAAAAAATCTACTTCATTTTGTCATTCGCATTTTATGTTTTCGTTTGTCATTACGTTCTTTCACGTTAAAGATTCCGATATCTCTTTCCCAAATTTGGCCTGCGCGTTTAACGGAGGGTCGTCCAGAGTGATTTCCAGAGTCCCATTCCGCGGATTCTTGCCGTAAACCAGCGTAGTTTTCGGGGTATTCGGATGATTTTTTGGTCGAAAAGCTCCCATTCCCATGGAGAAAAGGCGTTCAAAATTCGTTTTCGGCATTCATCTTTGAGTTCTGCTGGTACTTTTCTTCGGTAAAGGTGGGAACAGGTTCTTGCCTTCAAAGCGATCAGAGTATGATGGAATGTCTCGGACATGGGCATCGTTTCTCGGAATTCATCGAGCATATTCGCGTGCGTTTCGATGATTCCCATATTTTTCAGGATTTGTTTCGTGTCGCGAAAGTATCCGATTCCGTCTCGGTAATCATAGAGAAATTCATCCAGAAGAACGATTTGGTTTGCCCAAAACGCGGCTTTAACGGAGAAATGATTGTCCTCGCACGCGGTACAGTCCAGAAAACGAATGTTTCTTTTTTCGAGAAGATCTCTTGAGTAAAGCCTTCCCCAGACGGTGAAAAGAGTCGTTTGGGTGAAGCGGAACTTTTCCATTTCTTCAGAAAAAACGTTTTTTTTGATTTTTCGCGCGATTCTCGAGTCTTTGGCCGGATGATTGGTGTGCCGAAAGAGAAAGGAGACGATTTCCGCTCCGGTTTCCTGTGCTTTTTTAAGGGACTTTCGGCATGCTTCCGGTGAAAGCGTATCATCAGCGTCGACGAACATTACGTATTTTCCGAGTGCCAGTTCAAGCCCGCGATTTCGTGCCGCGGACTGTCCCGCGTTTTTCTGATGAATGACACGAAAACGTGGATCCTCCGCCGCGTAACGGTCACAAATTGTGCCGGATTGATCCGTTGATCCGTCGTTTACGCACAGAATTTCAACATCTTCCAGTGTTTGTCCCCTGACTGAATCCAAACATTCGGTCAAGTACTTTTCGGCATTGAAAACTGGGATAATGATTGAAATCAAAGGCATGATTTTCTCCTGACAGCTTTTCAAAACGCGGTTTCTCCAAACGCGGGACAGGCCGCTGATTGTTCCTGAAAGAAACGTATTATACCAAATTAAAGTATTTCGTAAATCCCATTTTAGCTTTTTGGGAAAATAAAATTTAAATTTAAGGAACATTTAAAACTCAATTTTCAGAAAAACGAATGTTTGGAATTTGGACCGCGTATTCAGAAACCCTGCGTATCTTCGAAGATAGTGAACCGTCGGTATCTTGCGGAAATTCAAAAAGTTGTTTTTTTCTCATCTGAATTTGGGAAAGGTCCTTAAATAACTGTCATTGCCGGAATGAAGAGATGGGATTTTCGGGAATCTTTTGGAATTTATGGGAATTTCAAGGTACTTTGGTGAGTTTTGAGATAAAAAAAGAGAAAAATTTAAGGAAATTTCTTTTTTCTTCTTGAAAGAAGAGTGTATTCCGGGTAAAATAAAAGTTGGAAACGCGTATTTCCGAAAAAGAAAAATGGGGGTCCGAAACTCGTTTTTCTCATTGGAACGCGATTTTGGGACGTTTCCTGAAAAGAGCGTCAAGTTTTCAAAACATTTTCCCGTAAGACTTAAAATTAAAATGAAAATTTCCCAATATCGAATGTTGGCGGCTGGTTTGGGAGGAGTTCTTCTCCTTGCCGGAATTTCCAGCCGGTTCAATATTCCTGAAAATTCAGTTTCATCTCTTCCTCGATTCACCGCGGAGGCTGCGGCGCAGGATGAGTCGGCGGCTCCGCTGCGTCAGGAACGGATTGCTTTTGATGAACTTTTGGAAGAATGGAAGACGATTCTCCAGAAGATGCTTGATTTGCGTCTTGAGTATCGCGCGTCAGAGACGCCGGATGCCCGGCGTCAGGAGTGCCTTCGTGAGTTTAATCAGCTGCGCGGTGAGGCTCAGGGGCTGAATCAGCAGTTGATGGATCAGGCGATTGTCTGCATTCTGAAATATCCGCGCGAAAATATGGATTTAGACGCTTTTATCCTGAATGTTCTTCGTGAGTATCGGAGGATTGACCTTCATGACGAGGCGCTCGCGATATGCAAAAAGCTGCTCAGTCAGGACATTAAGAGTGATGAGATTACGGAAACGATGGCTTATTCCGCTCTTTACGCGAATGATTTCGAGACAGCCGCGAAGTATGGTCCCAAGCTGAAGGATCTTCAATGGCGCAGGAAGTCGGATTTTGACTACTCGCAGAGTCAGTTTGGGAAAAACCTTGAATACTGGCAGGCGGAATGGAAGCGCGAGCAGGAATTGCGCCGTCAGGAAGAATTCGCGGGAGATCTTCCCCGGGTCATTCTGAATACGACGCGCGGTGAGATTGAGATTGAGCTGTTTGAGAACGAAGCTCCGAATACCGTGGCGAATTTTATTTTCCTTGTGGAAAAGGGATTTTACTCCAATCTTGATTTTCATCGTGTCATTCATCATGAGATGGCGCAGGGGGGCGGTTCGGAACTGCTGCGTACCGAGACGAATCTGGACGGAACGCTCGCCAAACGCCAGAATAAGGACGCGGGGCCAGGGTACACGATTCCGGATGAGCTGGGTCCGAATGCGAGAAAGCACTTCAGAGGGTCTGTCTCTATGGCGAATGCCGGGCCGAATACCGGTGGGTCCCAGTTCTTCATCTGTTACCAGCCGCGAAGGGAGTATGACGGGAAACATACCGTTTTCGGGAGGGTCGTGCGTGGAATGGACGTCGTTTCCTTTTTCCTTGAGCGGCAGCCGTACGATCCGAATGAGGAACTTGAGGATGAAATGGAACTTGAGAAACGTGTTCTGGAAGTTCCCGGCTGCGAGATGCCGGACAAGATACTTTCCGCGAAAGTCGTGCGAAAAAGACGTCATCCTTACTCGCCATACGGCATCATGCCCTGCCGGAACCAGAAGCCGCCGTGGCCGAAAATGCCCGGTGAGGAAGACAAACCGGGAATTGGTCTTTCGGATAATTGGGACCCGAATGAGGAAATTCGGCTGGGGACGCCCTGAAAAAGTTTAAATACTTAACCTGCTGAAGGCGTGATCGGTTCCGAATGTTTGAAACTTAAAAAGCTCCTGAAAAAATACGCGTTCAGGAGCTTTTCTTTTTTTCAGGCCTCGTGCCATTTACGAAAGACAGATTTTCCATTCAGTCGAGCTTGACGGATTCAAGATATTTCAGGCTTTCGAGGATTTGCGTTCTGAAGACGGGGGATTCGTCTTCGATGAAATAGTACTTGATTCCTGCTTCCTGGGCCGCTTTCAGGATGGCGGGATAGTCAGCCTGGCCGGAGCCGATTGCCACGTCATTTTCCACCGGGGTGCCTCCGGAAAGATTGCCTTCGACTCCTTTTTTCAGGTCTTTGAGATGGAGCAGGACAAACCGGTCCGGATACTTTCTCAAAAGGGCAGCCGGATCCGCGCCGGGAAAAACGGTCCAAAGAATATCCATCTCAAACGCGACGGTTTCCGGATCCGTATTCTGAATGATGAAATCAAAAAGAGTCTCTCCTTCTTTCCCGCCGTCCCACGGATGGAATTCGTATCCGTGATTATGGTAGATAAAGCGCATGCCGGCTTTTTTCAGATACGCGCCGGCGCGGTTAAATACTTCCACAGCACGCTGCGCGTCAGCCAGACTGAATGGGCGAACGTGCGGAAACCACGCGATGCCGACGTCCGTGATGCCGAGGATTTTCGCTTCATGGATTACTTCGTCCATTTTTGATTCAGACAGAAACATTTCCACGCCCCAGTTTTTTGAACCGGCCGTCAGGCCGTATTTATCCAGAAGCGCGCGGTATTCCTCGATGCTCAAATCGTAAAGACGTGACGCCTCGACGTACTTGAATCCCATTTCGGAAGCGAGTTTCATGCCTTCCTCAACGTTTTCCTGGCAGATACTCCGCAAACTGTACATTTGGAGACCGACCGGGCCGCGGAATTGCTCATTGGTCCCAACGCCATGTTCGCCGGCACCAAAGGAGAGACCGCCGCCGAGGGAAACGGCAAGAACGAAAAGAGTTTTGCGGAAAATTGAGCGAGAGAGGAAAAATGAGTGATGGCGGGATTTCATGGTGAAGTCCTTTCTGGAAATAAACAAATTTTATGGTTTAGAAAATAATCCTTAAACTTAATTTTAAGAAATCTTTCGCTATTTGTCAAGCAGACGGCGTTGAGTTTTTTGAAAAAGAAGGATTTTTTACGAGTGAAATTCCGAACGCGGGGGAAACGGCTCCGGACTGCTTTGGGAGAATGTTTCCAGCCTCCCCCTTGACAAATTATGGAGAGAGGATTAAACTTAACGAATGTTCTTCAGGGAAATTTTAATCCTTTATTTGTCTTCGTTAAGACCATGTTCCAAAAAATACTCACGAAATACCTCCTTCTCTGGCTGACGCTCACCTGCGTCCTGGCTTTTTATTGGCCGAATTTCGGTTTGCCTTTTGACCCATTCGTTAATCCAAAATTTAGTCTGGGCTGCTTTACCGTCACTGCCGCCGAAACCTATATCGCGTTGACGATGCTCATGATTGGGTCTTTGCTTCCGGTGGAAGAGCTGCGGAATGTCGCCAGACAGTGGCCTAAGGTCATCGGAGGAACAGGCGTTCAGTATCTTTCAATGCCTTTGCTGGCCTTCCTGAGCGCATGCCTTTTTCAGCTTAAGGGACCATATTTTATTGGGCTGATGCTCGTCGGCTGTGTCCCGGGCGCGATGGCGTCGAATATGCTGACGATGATCGCTCGCGGAAATGTCAGTTACTCCGTGGGATTGACTACTTCCGCTACGTTTCTTTCTCCTTTGGTCGTCCCTCTTTCCCTTTATCTGGCGATTGCCGTCTTCGGACCTTTTTTTGGGTGCACGGATATGGCGAACCAAAGTTACTTCAATTCCGCCATTGTCATGAATATGGCTCAAACTCTTCTGATTACGGTCGTTTCGCCGGTGGCTCTCGGATTCTGCCTGGCGCGAATTTCCTCTCGCTGGAACCGGTTTGCGCGCGCTTTTGGAGAAATTACGGCAAATCTCGTGATTATTCTTATCATTGCCTGTGCCGTTGCCGGAAACCGCGGAAAAGAGTTTCCCATTTTCATGATTTGGCCAATGCTCCTGGTTAATTTCGGCGGTTACGCGGCCGGTTTGCTCGGAGGAATGCTCATGAAGCTCGATGCCCGAAAAATTCGCGCTCTGATTATTGAAGTCGGAATGCAGAACGCGGGTTTGGGAGTGATGCTGGCAGGACTTTATTTCCCGAAACTCCCAAAAGTCGCTCTTTGCTGCGCCATGTATACTTTCGGATGCATGTTCACGGGAATCATCCTCGTTCAGTTCCTTCGATTTCTCGCGGACAGAAAGGAAAAAATGTCGGACGAAATCTAGCTGCCCCCGGCGGCTGAGATTTCTTGTTTCCAAGCTCAAGGCGATTCGTTTGCTCCCCATGGTCTGGAGACTCGG
Organism: Thermoguttaceae bacterium; assembly: GCA_017408405.1. Classification (GTDB taxonomy): domain Bacteria; phylum Planctomycetota; class Planctomycetia; order Pirellulales; family Thermoguttaceae; genus RGIG3701. Next base: position 486 of record JAFQUP010000015.1, on the reverse strand, counting down.
CGTTTCGCCTTCTGTGCTTTATGACGCTTTATCTCTCCTTCTGTTTTTTTTCGCTCTAAAACTTTTTTTTCCGTTCCCGATTTCTGGAGTTTATGGAGGCTGATTGGCGGATCCCCCTAGGAAAAAAACGGATTTTCGGGTAAAATACGGTTCAGTATTTCTTTGAGATCCATTTTGTCGACAGGAGGACGAATTTTATGGAATTTGAAAACAGGCTGAAAGAGCTGGCGGACGTTCCGCGGGAGGAGTTCATTTGGGAACTGCTCCGGACTTACGAATTTTCCAAAAGCGTCATTACGCGTGTTCGGAATTCGCAGCTGAAAAAAGGCGAAAATCAGGTCATTATCAAACAGAAACTCTTTTTTGAGCGGATCGAGGGCGCCTCGCCGGTCCATCGTGCCGCGGAGCTGAACGCTTGGAAGGAAACGCACCGGCACAAACCGCGCTTCATCATCGTGACGGACGGAAAGTCGCTGGCGGCGATCG